>SFEK01000096.1 GCA_004557285.1 Bacteroidales bacterium
AACAATGATTAAAAAGGTTTTGATATCACAGCCCAGACCGAGCAGCGAGAAATCGCCCTACTTTGAAATGGAGAAAGACTATGGCTTAGAATTGGTATTCCGCCCGTTCATCAAAGTGGAAGGACTCACCTCAAAAGAGTTCCGCCAGCAGAAAGTCAGCATCTTGAATTTCACAGCCGTGGTATTCACCTCGCGCCATGCTATCGACAATTACTTCACGCTTGCCAAAGAAATGAGGATTGAGATTCCCGAGACCATGAAGTATTTCTGCGTTACGGAAACCATCGCTCTTTATATCCAGAAATATGTGCAGTACCGCAAGCGTAAGGTATTCTTCGGCAAAACAGGAAAAATCGACGACCTGCTGCCTACCATGGTCAAACATAAGAACGAAAAATACCTGGTGCCCCTGAGCGACGTGCATGACGACAGCCTCAAGAACTTGTTTGACGCCAAAAAGCTCAACCACACCGAATGTGTGATGTACCGCACGGTGAGCAACGACTTTACTGAAGAAGAGGTCAAGACATTCGACTATGACATGTGCATATTCTTCAGTCCTTCGGGCATCAACGCCTTCAACAGCACATTCAAAGGCAGCCTCAACGACAAAGTGGTGGTGGGCACCTTCGGGCCAACAACGGCCAAGGCGGCGCACGATGCAGGTCTGAAAGTGGCCTTCGAGGCACCCAGCAAGGAGTATCCCTCGATGACAGCCGCACTCAAGGACTATCTTGAGAAAAACAAGTAAAAACAATGATATGCCTGAAACAGGCAAATACACATTCAGAAAAAACGAGCGTCTCTGCAGCCTGAAGCTGACTGAAACGCTTTTCAACGGGGGTGGCAGCCATTCGATGGTGGCCTTCCCCATACGACTTGTATATACGGAGACAGCACCTCCCGACGGCAACGCACCCGTGAGCCTGCTCATCAGCGTGCCCAAAAAGAGGTTCAAGCACGCCGTGAAGCGCAACAGGGTGAAACGACAGCTGCGCGAAGCATTCAGACTGCACAAGGCATCGCTCTACCAGGCGCTTGAGCATAGTGGGAAACCTGGCGTGGTGATGGCCTTCATCTGGATAGGCGACAAACTTTGCGACTCAAGCACCGTGGAGCGACGGGTGGCCAACCTGCTGGAAAGACTGGCTGAAAAACTGAAGCAATCATGACCCACCATCACAACCGGCCTACAGGCATTCTGAAGCGCACAGGTCATCTCCTGTCCAGAACCATGGTGTGGATATTGTGCCTGCCCATCCTGTTTTACCGCACATGCATCTCCCCCTTTACACCACCTTCATGCAGGTTTACCCCCACATGCTCTGCATACGCCTTGGAGGCCCTCAGAAAACATGGTGCCATCAAAGGACTCTGGCTGGCCGCAAAGCGCATACTGAGATGCAATCCATGGGGTGGAAGCGGCTACGACCCCGTGCCATAACACTACACCTTACCGACAATAAACAAACATACATACAATGAACAAGAATTTTGTTGAAGAATTAAGATGGCGTGGCATGCTCAGCCAAATCATGCCCGGCACCGAAGAACTCCTGCAAAAAGAGCAGGTAACAGCATATCTGGGAACAGACCCGACAGCAGACTCCCTGCATATCGGGCACCTTTGTGGAGTGATGATGCTCCGACACCTGCAACGTTGCGGACACAAACCGCTGGCATTGATTGGTGGAGCCACCGGCATGATTGGCGACCCCTCGGGCAAAAGCCTGGAACGCAACCTGCTCGACGAGGACACCCTGCGCCACAACCAGGAGTGCATCAAGCAGCAGTTGGCCAAATTCCTCGACTTTGAGAGCGATGCCCCCAACCGCGCAGAACTGGTGAACAACTACGATTGGATGAAGGACATGAGTTTCCTGCAGTTTGCACGCGAGGTGGGAAAACACATCACCGTCAACTACATGATGGCCAAGGACAGCGTGCAGCAACGACTCAACGGTGAAGCCCGCGACGGTCTCTCGTTTACCGAGTTCACCTACCAGCTGCTGCAGGGTTACGACTTCCTTTACCTCTATCAGCACAAGGGCTGCAAACTGCAGATGGGCGGCAACGACCAGTGGGGCAACATGACCACAGGCACCGAACTTATCCGCCGTACCCTGGGCAGCGAGACCGAAGCCTACGCCCTCACCTGCCCCCTCATCACCAAGGCCGACGGCAAGAAGTTCGGCAAGACGGAGAGCGGAAACATCTGGCTCGACCCCAAGCGCACCTCACCCTACAAGTTCTACCAGTTCTGGCTGAACGTGAGCGACGACGACGCCGAACGCTACATCAAGATATTCACCAGTCTTGACAAGGAAACCATCGACACCCTCGTGGAGGAACACAAGCAAGACCCCGGCCGACGCGCCCTGCAACGCCGTCTGGCTGAAGAGGTGACCGTCATGGTTCACTCGCGCGAAGACTACGACATGGCCGTAGAGGCTTCGAACATCCTCTTTGGCAAATCCACCAAAGACAGTCTGCTGAAACTCGACGAGCAGACCCTGCTCGACATCTTTGAAGGTGTACCACAATTCGATATCGACAGCAGTCTGCTCGGACAGCCTGCCGTGGAACTCTTCACCACAGCAGCAGCCGTTTTCGCCAGCAAAGGCGAGATGCGCAAACTGGTGCAGGGTGGCGGCGTGTCGGTCAACAAGGAGAAACTGACGGCCTTCGACCGCCCCATCACAGCCGACGACCTCATCGACGGCAAATATCTTCTGGTACAGCGTGGTAAAAAGAACTACTACCTGATTACCGTGAAATAAGGTACGAAATCATATACTTTATACAAAAAGGGTGCAAAAAATTTGGTAGTAGCGCAAAAAAACACTACCTTTGCACCCGTGATTGTCCAATGGTGTAATGGTAGCACAACAGGTTTTGGTTCTGTTTGTGGTGGTTCGAATCCGCCTTGGACAACAGCGAGACGGCTGATGGCACATGCCAGCAGCCGTCTTTCCTTTTTGTGTGGGTTCCATGAATGAGAACACACCTTTACCGTCGGCCCACACGGCATCTGTCACGCCCAGCCAAGGACAAGGAAACCTCGCCCGTGTGGATATAGCAAATAATGTTTATGTATTGCCGTTTTTTGCAAAATAATCATAATGGCATATACAACCAATCAATATATTTCGTAACTTCGCAGTAGTAAAGACACAAGATTATGGCTAAAGGAAAAAACTCAAAGAAAAGACTGTCCAAGAAGAAAATCGCCGAAATGCTGTTGCAGCTGTTCACGCAGCAGCCCGACAAGGTGCTTAGCTTCAAACAGATATTCAAGGCCCTGCGACTCGACACCCACCCCGCCAAGATGCTCGCCGTAGATACCATGGAAGACATGGCATGGGACGATGTGCTGAGCAGGGTAAGCGACAACTCCTACCGACTCAACCTCAAAGGTCAGGTACAGGAAGGCAAATTCATCCGCAAGGCCAACGGCAAAAACAGTTTCATACCCGACGACAACGGCACTCCCGTGTTTGTGGCAGAGCGCAACTCGCTGTTCGCCCTCACCGGCGACCGTGTGCGGGTGAGCTTCATGGCACGCCGCCGCAACCACATCAAGGAAGCTATGGTGACCGAGATTCTTGAACGTGCCCACGACACCTTTGTGGGCAAGCTCAAAGTGGGCAAAGACCTGGCCTTCTGCGTGTCAGACGGCACCATCTTCATCCACGACATCATCATACCCAAGAACAAGCTCAAAGGAGGGAAAAACGGCGACAAGGTGCTGGTGAAAATCACCCAATGGCCCACAACGGAGAACAAGAACATCATGGGCGAAATCGTCGATGTGCTTGGTCCTACAGGCAACAACGATGCCGAGATGCATGCCATCCTCGCCCAATATAGCCTGCCCTACAGATATCCGCAGAAGGTGGAAGAGGCCGCCAACAAGATTACGGGCGAAATCACCGAACAAGACTATAGGGAGAGGGAAGACCTCAGGAATGTCACTACATTCACCATCGACCCCAAGGATGCCAAGGACTTTGATGATGCCCTGTCTGTAAGACCATTGGACAACGGTCTGTGGGAAGTGGGCGTGCATATCGCCGACGTGTCGCACTATGTGACCGAAGGCTCCGTCATCGACAAAGAAGCCATGAAACGGGCCACCAGCGTGTATCTTGTTGACCGCACCATCCCCATGCTGCCCGAGAGGCTCTGCAACTTCATCTGCTCGTTGCGCCCCGATGAGGAGAAACTGGCCTACAGCGTGATATTCGACATGGACAAAGAGGCAAACGTGAAGAAATGGAGACTGGTGCATACCGTCATCAAGAGCAACCGCCGCTTTGCCTATGAAGAAGTGCAGGAAATACTGGAGCGCAACGGCGTGAAAGAGGGAACAGGCGAACCAGCCCCGGCACCCGGCGCCGAAGGCTACCAGGGCGATTATGCTGCCGAACTGGTGGTGCTCGACCGTTTGGCCAAGGCGCTGCGCAAGGCCCGCTTCAACAACGGTGCCGTGAAGTTTGACCGCGAGGAACTGCACTTCGACGTCGATGAAACCGGCAAGCCCACACGATGCTATTTCAAGAAGTCGAAGGACGCCAACAAACTGGTAGAGGAATTCATGCTGCTGGCCAACCGCACCGTGGCCGAAAGCGTAGGTCGTGTGCCCAAAGGCAAGAAGGCCAAGACCCTGCCCTATCGAATACATGACGTGCCCGACCCCACCAAACTGGAAACGTTGAGAGAATTCATCGTGAAGTTCGGCTACAAACTGAAGACCAATGGCACCAAGGGTGAAACGGCACGAAGCCTCAACAAACTGATGGACGACTGCAATGGCAAGCGCGAGCAAGACCTCATCGAGAAGGTGGCCCTACGCGCCATGATGAAGGCCAAATACAGCATCCACAACATCGGACACTATGGTCTGGCATTTGATTACTACACCCACTTCACCAGTCCCATACGCCGCTACCCCGACACCATGGTACATCGTCTGCTCACCCGCTATCAGCAGGGTGGCCGCAGCGGCAACAAGGAGCATTACGAGGAACTGTGCCAGCACTCCAGCGACATGGAACAGATTGCACAGAATGCCGAGCGCGACAGCATCAAATACAAGATGGTGGAATTCATGGCCGACAAGGTGGGCAACGAATATGATGCCCACATCAGCGGCATCACCTCCTATGGCATCTATTGCGAAATCGACGAGAACCATTGCGAGGGCATGGTGCCCATGCACGACCTCGACGACGACTACTATGATTTTGACGAGCGCAACTATTGCCTGGTGGGCAGAAGACGACGCCACAGATACCAGTTGGGCGACGCCATCAGGATCAAGGTGGCAAGAGCCAACGTGGAAAAGCGCCAGCTTGATTTCATCCTTGCCCCATAGACACGATGATCAAATACACTCATAAGGAAGAATTGTGGAACACTTGGTCGCATGCCGCAGGCATTCTGTTGGGCATAGCGACGGGTGTTCTTTTTTTATGGATATGGCACAGGATGGGCGACGGCCTGGGCAACCTTGGTTTGTCGTTGTACATTGCAGGGATGTTGGCATCATACATCTCTTCCACGGCCTACCATGCCACACCCTCACGCCACAGGCACATCAAGGAGGTGCTGCGCAAGTGGGACCATGCCGCCATCTACTGGCACATTGCGGGCAGCTACTCGCCACTCACCCTCATCGCCATGCGTGATGCTGGCTATTGGGGCTGGGGCCTGTTCATCTTTGTGTGGTCGTGTGCCATAGCGGGCACCATCATGAGTTTCCGACGGCTGAAGGAGCACAGCAACATCGAGACCGCCTGCTTTGTGGGCATGGGATTGAGCGTATTGGTGGCCTTCAAGCCGCTCATCGAATGTGTGAGTGCCGCCACGGTGGGTTGGATCATCGCCGAGGGTGTATTCTACATCACGGGGGCCGTGTTCTACAGTTTCAACAAGCGCTGCTACATGCACAGCGTCTTCCACTTCTTCGTCCTCGCCGGTTCGCTGTGCCACATCACCGCTGTGGCCTTGGTTATCATATAGGAAACGAAACAACCCACCTACACGCAAAATCCCCTGCACACCCAAATAGATGTGCAGGGGATTTTCTTTTCAGTATTTCTGATTTAGGCGGAAATGCCTTATTTGTTCAGTTTCCACACACAGCCGTCCTTGGTGTCCTTCACCTCAAATCCGGCATCGGCAAGCGCATCACGGATCTGGTCGCTGGTGGCCCAGTCTTTCTCAGCCTTGGCCTTGGCACGCAGGTCGAGCACCATGTTGACCACCTTGCCATAGGCCTCCTCACGGGCATCAGAAGAGTTGCCCTTCTCCTGGCGCAGACCAAGGATGTCGCAGGCAAAGAGACGCATGGTCTCTTCCAGTTCCTTCAGACAGTCGGCGCAGATGGTGGCCTTGTGGTCGAGCAGCTTGTTGACCACGCTGCACGCCTCGAACAGATAGCTGATGACCAGCGGTGTGCTCAGGTCGTCGTTCATGGCATCATAACATTTCTTCCTCAGTTGGGAAACCACCTGTTTGGTCTGCTCGTCGCACTTGTCTGAAGGCTGAATGCGTTCCAGGTCGTTGATGCCATTCATCAGTCGCTCCAATCCCTTCTGACTGGCCAGAAGTGCCTCGTTGCTGAAGTCAACCGTACCACGATAATGGGCAGAGAGGATGAAGAAACGTATGGTCATGGGCGAATAAGCCTGGTTGAGCGAATGGTGCGTGCCTTTGAAGAACTGCTCAAGCGTGATGAAATTGCCCAACGACTTGCCCATCTTCTGTCCGTTGATGGTAATCATGTTGTTGTGCATCCAGTATTTCACCATCGGCTTGTCCTGACTGGCCACAGCCTGTGCAATCTCACACTCATGATGCGGGAATATCAAGTCCATGCCTCCACCATGAATGTCAAATTCCTCACCCAGATACTTGCGGCCCATGGCGGTACATTCACAATGCCATCCGGGGAAACCGTCGCTCCAGGGGCTCGGCCAGCGCATGATATGTTCAGGCTGTGCCTTCTTCCACAGGGCAAAGTCGGCCTGGTTGCGTTTCTCGCCCACGCCGTCCAACTGACGACTGGCATCCTTCACGTCGTCGAGGTTACGTCCTGAGAGAATGCCATAATGGTATTTCTCGTTATACTTTTCGATGTCAAAGTAGATGCTGCCGTTGCTCTCATAGGCAAACCCGTTGTCCATGATCTGCTTCACCAGCTCCTCTTGCTCGATGATATGCCCTGTGGCATGTGGCTCGATGCTCGGTGGCAGCACATTGAGCGCCTCCATGGCCTGATGGTAGCGGTTGGTGTAATACTGCGCGATTTCCATGGGCTCAAGCTGTTCCAGACGGGCTTTCTTGGCAATCTTGTCCTCGCCCTCATCGGCATCATGCTCAAGATGCCCCACATCGGTGATGTTTCTCACATAGCGCACCTTGTAGCCCAGATGCTTGAGATAACGGAAAAGGATGTCAAAAGTGATGGCCGGACGGGCATGCCCCAGATGAGGGTCGCCATATACCGTTGGTCCACACACATACATTCCCACATTGGGCGCATGAAGAGGCTCAAAAGGCTCCTTTCTGCGCGACAGCGTATTGTAAATGATCAGTTTCTGTTTCATTGTATTGTTCTTTACTGCTGCAAAGATAGTGCAAACGAGTGAAATGACAAAGAAAAACTTGTTTTTATTTGCATTTCCGAGTGCAGCCTATCTTATTCAAAGATAGTGGAAAAATCGATTAGCGAAGACAATCTGCAAAGATAAGAATTGCAGATTGTAACCTTAATGAACTTTTTTGAGCGTGAGATTTTTATTCAAACGAGTGAAATGACAAAGACAATCTGCAAAGATAAGAATTGCAGATTGCAACCTTAATTAACATTTCCGAGTGCAGCCTATCTTATTCAAAGATAGTGCAAAAAATCGATTAGCGAAGACAATCTGCAAAGATAAGAATTGCAGATTGTAACCTTAATGAACTTTTTTGAGCATGAG
>SFEK01000097.1 GCA_004557285.1 Bacteroidales bacterium
TTTTAAAGCAGGTTTTTATGGTCTATTTCAACATTTATGAGTGATTTTTTGCATAAACACCTGTTTTTAGACCGATAAAGTGATAAATAACTGTTTACCAATGAATAATTTATCATTTTTCATTCAATTTTTGATTATTGGGATATTTAGAGGTGTATATTTAGATTTGTAATTCTGATTTACATATTTATATCATTTATTACTTTACATGTATAAATTTAAAAATCAAAATACAAAATTTAAAATAGCAAATTTTCTCTACATTTGTTGTGTAATTCAAAAAATCGCTTTACCTTTGTAAAGTCTAAGAAAAAATCCCATTTTAGGGGTATATCACAAGCAAACAGCAATATGAAAGATAGAATAAGACAGATTATGGAGGCTCAGCACATGACTCAGCAGACCTTTGCCAATTTCATCGGCATGTCTGCCGCCTCACTGAGCAGCATCTTTAACAACCGCACCAAACCTACCCTCAACACGGTTGAAGCCATCAAGGCCAAAATTCCCAACATCAATGTCGACTGGCTACTCTTCGGCACAGGCGAGATGTTCAGCCGTAATGACACGACAGCCCCACCCT
The DNA here is from genome assembly GCA_004557285.1 of Bacteroidales bacterium. Taxonomy (GTDB): domain Bacteria; phylum Bacteroidota; class Bacteroidia; order Bacteroidales; family Bacteroidaceae; genus Prevotella. Next base: position 584 of record SFEK01000097.1, read on the forward strand.
CTTCTGATAACAGCGAGAGCTCAGCGAGCAACGAGCCATCGCTCGACTTCAGTCCAAATGGCAGCAACGACCTCTTCGGCAACCTTGCCCATGCTCCGTCGCGCCAGCCTGCCTCTTCCCTATCGGCTGGATCCTCACCAAGCATCGTGCGTCAGGAAATCAAATATGTTGAACGACCTCAAAGGCAGATTACAGAAATCAGAATCTATTTTGATGATTTGACCTTCGAGACCTTTGTGCCAAAAAAATAGGGAATGACTTTTGGGGGAAAGAATGTTTCACTACACTCCCGTAATAATAGTCCAATCGTTCTTTGCAGTAATTGGAATATGGTATTTTGCTATCTTCAAAAAGTAAGTCAGTTTCATAAGCAGTACCAGCTATGAGATACTCCAGTACCAGTTGTCTGGTACTGGAGTATCAGACAACTGGTACCAAAAAGGATACTGGATGGAGAATCCACCCGACTGAACTATTTGATTTTGTTCATCAACTTCTGCACATACGCATCAATCACGGCCACGGCAGTGATATTGACCACCTCTCTCACACTACATTCAAAATCGGTGAAGTGAACGGGTTTGTTCAAGCCCATCTGTATAGGGCCAATGATTTCCGCATCATCATCAATCGCCTGCAGCAGTTTGTAGGCATTGTTGGCGCTGCTCAGGTTGGGAAAGATCAGAGTATTGACATCCTTGCCTTTCAGCCGCGAAAAAGGATATTTTGAATCGCGTAATTTGTTGTTCAAGGCAAAGTTCACCTGCATCTCACCATCAATCGCCAAATCGGGGTACATCTTCTGCATCTCTTCCACCGCAGCGTGTGCCTGTGCCGGCGATCCACAGCCGTCGGAACCAAAGTTTGAATAGCTAATCATGGCTATTTTCGGCTCATCGTTGAAGAATCTCACCGTGTTGACACTCATTCTTGCAATATCCATCAGCACTTCTTTGTCAGGATGCCTGTTGATGAGGGTGTCTGCAATGTAATACACGCCTTTCTTTGTGTTGAGGATGTGCATGGTGGCAAAATGGCGGTATTCTGGCTTGATGCCTATCACCTCCTTGGCCACCTTGATGGTGTTAGAGTATTTGGTGTATAAACCCGTGATAAAGGCATCGGCCTCTCCCGTTTCCACCATCATCATGCCGAAATAGTTGCGTTCAAACATTTTGTCGTTGGCCTCCTCAAAGGTGTAGCCGCTACGTTTCAGTTTTTCGGCCAAAATATGAGCATAGCGCTCACGACGTTCATACTGGTTGTCGTGCCTCAGGTTAACGATTTCAATGCCGTTGAGACTGAGGTTGAGTTCCTTGGCCAGTTTTTGTATGCGCTCATCGTTGCCCAGCAGCACAGGTTGACAGATGCCCTCGTTCTTGGCCTGCACGGCGGCTTTGAGCATGGTGGGGTGTATGGCCTCGGCAAAAACCACCCGCTGTGGATGTTTGCGTGCCGTGTCATAGAGTTTCTGGGCAAGTTTGCTCTCCTGCCCCAGCATCTCTCTCAGTCGTTTCTTGTAGCCGTCCCAATCGTCGATAGTAACCCTTGCCACCCCACTCTCTATTGCTGCCTTGGCCACGGCTGCCGACACCTCAGTGATCAGTCGTGGGTCAACGGGCTTGGGAATAAAATAATCAGGGCCAAAGGTCAGTTTGTTCACCTCATACACATTGTTCACCACATCGGGCACGGGCTGTTTAGCCAAATCGGCAATGGCGTTGACAGCAGCCAACTTCATCTCTTCGTTGATGGCAGAGGCGTGCACGTCAAGGGCACCTCTGAAGATATAGGGGAAGCCTATCACATTGTTGATCTGGTTGGGATAGTCAGACCTTCCGGTGCTCATCAGCACATCGGGACGACTGTCCATAGCGTCTTCATAAGAAATCTCAGGCACAGGATTGGCGAGGGCAAACACGATGGGCTGATCGGCCATTGAGCGCACCATGTCCTTGGTGAGCACATTGCCCTTGGAGAGCCCCACAAACACATCAGCCCCCTTGATGGCCTCTTCAAGGGTGTGCACATCCCTGCGGCTTGTGGCAAACAGCTTTTTCTGCTCCGTCAACCGTTCGCGGTCGTCGGTAATCACGCCCTTTGAGTCGAGCATCACGATGTTTTCACGTTTTGCGCCGAGCGCCACATACAGTTTTGTGCACGATATGGCAGCGGCACCTGCACCGTTGACCACGATTTTCACCTTTGAGATGTCCTTGCCGTTCACCTCGAGGGCGTTTTTCAGTCCTGCTGCCGAGATGATGGCTGTGCCATGCTGGTCGTCGTGCATCACTGGGATGTCGAGCGTGCGCTTCAGTCGTTCCTCGATATAGAAACACTCAGGGGCCTTGATGTCTTCAAGGTTGATGCCCCCGAAGGTTGGGGCAATTTTCTCCACCGCCTCGCAGAATTTCTCCGGGTCTTTCTCGTTCACCTCAATGTCGAATACATCAATGCCTCCGTATATCTTGAACAGCAGGCCTTTGCCTTCCATCACAGGCTTTCCGCTCATTGCCCCAATGTCTCCCAATCCGAGCACCGCGGTGCCGTTGCTGATGACGGCCACCAGATTGCCCTTGGCGGTGTATTGATACACATCGTCGGGATTGTTCTGTATTTCAAGACACGGGAATGCCACGCCCGGAGAATAGGCAAGACTCAAATCTGTCTGTGTGCTGTAAGGTTTTGTGGGATTAACCTCTATCTTTCCAGGTTTTCCACTTCTGTGATACTCCAATGCAGCATCTTTAGTGATCTTTACCATAAAAAAAAATTCCTATTAGTATAAACTATTACTTAAACAAGTGTGCAAATGTAATAAAAAACGGCAAAACAGAGGTTGTTTTTAAAATAAATAATTATCTTTGCATGAAAAAAAGGGCATCTCGGCATCACATTCAGGAACAAGTGCCCCAAAAACAAGCATCACATGTCAAAGAACGATTATTCCACCTCATATCGCGATGGTTTGAAACAGAAAATCATCGATACTGCCCTGCCACTGTTCAAGGAAAACGGCATCAAGGCTGTAAAAATGGATGATATTGCCACCATTCTCGGCATATCGAAACGTACGCTCTATGAAATCATCGGCGACAAGGAGCATCTACTTTTCGAGTGTGTAAAGCACGATACCGAGAAGCAGCACGCCATGTTTGGCGAACATGCCCGCATTGCGGAGAACGAGATGGACATGCTTGCCTTCTTCCTTAAGATGAAGCTGAAGGATATTGGCACAGTGAACCCCTCGTATTTCACAGAGATGTACAAATATGACAGCATCATGGACTACCTGCGCAAGAAAGGTGCCGAGCAGCGCGCCCAGTCTATCGGGTTCATGAAGAAAGGCATTGAAGACGGTTTTTTCCGTGACGACCTGAACTATGAGATTGTGCATGTGATGAGTGATGCCACCATCAGCCATGTGATGCAGACGGAAATGTACAAGCGGTATGATTTCAAGGATATTTTCCGGACATTCATCTTCGTGCATCTCAGGGGATGCTGCACCAAGAAGGGTCTCGATTATCTTGAAGCGTTTCTTGCACAGGAATGACAACACGTAGCACGGGCACTGACATAATGGAAAAAGTCAGTGCCCGTGCTGCGTGTTTTAGAGCCTTATCACCTGCTTCACGCCCTTGACGTTGCGCAGTTTCTTGATGAGCTGCTCCAGTCGCGAAGTGTCTTCCACATCCACCACCAGATTGCCTCGGAACAGACCATCGTTGCTGTCGATGTTGATGCTCCTCATCATGATTTTCTCCTCTTTCGATATGATGCTGGTGATGTTGTTCACAATACCTATGTCATCGTTGCCGATCACCTTCAGCGTGATAGAATATTGCGAGCCTCCCTTGCCGCTCCATCTGGCCTTCACGATACGGTAGCCGAAGCGGCGTCTCAGTTCTATGGCATTGGGGCAGTCGCAGCGATGAATCTTGATACCTCCGCTGACGGTCACAAAGCCAAACACCTCATCACCATAGATGGGATGGCAGCATTTCGACAAGGTGAAATCCACCCCTTTAAGGTTTTTGTCGATGACCAGCACATCGTCGTGGGCATGAGCCAGCTCCTCGTTGGGATTTTCAAAGTTAAACTCCTGTGCACTTCTCACGGGAGCTGCCGGAGCATGATTGTTGTCGTAGGCCAGCACCTCCTGATAGGTGTCAATGGCCTGGTTGAGGTCAAGCGCACCGTCAGAAATGCGGCGGTAAAAGTCGCTGGCCTCCTTGAATCCCATTTTTTTCACCAGATGCGACACGGCACTTTCGTCAAACGGTATCTTTCTGTTTTTCAGCCGTCGCTCAAACATTTCCTTGGCATAGGCAGCGTCTTTCACTGCCATTTCCTTCAGCGCCATGCGTATCTTTGACTTGGCGCGGCTGCTCTTGACGATGGAGAGCCAATCCTGCTTGGGCTTCTGCGTTGACGATGTCATGATTTCCACCTGGTCGCCATTATGCAACACATACCTGAATGTCACCACCTTGTTGTTGATTCTTGCCCCGGTGCATCGGTTGCCAATATTGGAGTGTATGCGGTAGGCAAAATCGAGCACAGTAGCTCCCTTGGGAAATTTCATCAGTTCGCCCTTGGGGGTAAACACAAACACCTCATCCTCATACAGGTCCATCTTGAACTGGTCAATCACCTGCAGGTCGTCCTTATTTTCCAGTGCGGTACGTATGCTGTTGAGCCATTCGTCGAGACCACTCTCGCCCTTGATGCCCTTGTATCTCCAGTGTGCAGCCAAGCCACGCTCGGCCACCTCGTCCATGCGTTCGGTGCGTATCTGCACCTCCACCCACTTGCTTTCGGGTCCGAGCACGGTGATGTGAAGACTCTCATAGCCATTTGATTTGGGCACGCTGAGCCAGTCGCGCATACGTTTGGGGTTGGGCTGGTACATGTTGGTAATCAGCGCGAACACCTGCCAACACTGCACTTTTTCCAAATCAACGGGCGAATCGAGGATAATCCTGATGGCAAACAAGTCGTATATGCCCTCAAAGCCACACTGCTGCTTCTTCATCTTCTGCCATATACTGTGGATGCTCTTGGTACGGCCCTTGATGTGGTATTTCAGTCCTGCCTCCTTCAGTTTGGCGTCGATAGGCCCAATAAAACGTTCGATATAGGCATCGCGGTGCTGTTTGGTGGCACTGAGCTTTTCCTTGATCATGTAATAGGCATCATGCTCCAGATATTTCAGGCTGAGGTCTTCCAGCTCGCTTTTCAGTTTATAGAGACCCAGTTTGTGGGCCAAGGGGGCATACAGATAGCTGGCCTCCTCGCTCACCTTCATCTTGGCCTCCATCCGGTCGGTATCTCTTATTTGCCTCATCAGGTTCACCCTGTCGGCAATCATGATGAGTATCACGCGCATGTCTTCGGCAAACGAGAGGAGCAGGTTGCGGAAGTTCTCGCTCTCCACGATGGGATTTTTCTTGTAAAGCTCCTGTATGCGCTGCAGACCGTGGATGATGCGTGCCACGTTCTCGCCGAAATCCTCCGCCACATTGTAGGGAGCCTCGCCATAGCAGGGCAAACCGGTATAGAGCAGGATGGCCATCACGCCATCGCGCTTCAGCCCTATTTCGTCCACGGCAATCTGGGCAGTCTGCAGACTGAGCAACAAGGGGTTCATGCCAAACATGTCACGCTGCACCACCTGGCAACTCATGGCATGCCTCAGATATTTGAACACCTTGCTTTCATCATCTTCGTGCAGCAGATGTCCTATCTTGCCATGCAGCGTGCGTATGGCATTATAAGTGTCTTTTCTCTCTTTGTCTGTAAAAAAAAGTTTTTCGCCCATTTTGTTTATCTCATAATTCAGGTGCAAACTTACACAAAATTTGCGAAAAAAAGCACTGTTGGGTGTATATTTTGCAATATCCTCTCCTGTTTTTAACGTTATTCTATGCTTGAAAACAGGGGGACCTAGGCTAACAATAGGCTAACAATAGGCTAACAATAGACGAACAATAGACGAACAAGCCTATGTTTTACACTCGATTTTTAGACATGATCCATTGTTCCGGTCTATTGCCTTCTGCATTGTTATTATCAATACACAGCTGTCGGTTGTCAATCCCAGCACAACAAGGACGGTAATGAGGTTGCAGGAATCAACAACTTTCTTTCAGCCAGTCGCGCACGTCCATCAGCACACAGCCCAGAAGGTTTTCTCCTTGCCATTGTTCCACGCCACCCTTCATCGCATCCTCTCTGCCAAGTCCGATGCCCCAGATGGTGTCGTATGGGCTTGCCTCGGCAATGATGGAGTCGCCTGTGGATAACAGGAATTCCTTTAGAGCTGTATTCTGTGAAAACTTGGCCTTGTTGCCTTTCACTACGATATCATACTTTTTTGCATCCCATACTTCGGCTACAAATCCCCGAATCTTTCTGCCCAGTTTCTTATACTCGAAAGGTGTAGGTGCCTCCATGATTTCCTTGAGCACCTCATCATCTCCAAAAAGCCTCGCCTTGCTTGCCATCATATACTGCTCAGTGGTGTGATACTGCACTCCGTCCACTTCAAGCCAGCAGTCGTACCACTGACTGAAACAGGCTGCTGTAATTTTCTTCGGATTAGGGGTGTGTCCCCAAAAATAGATTACCGATATGTCACGTTTTTCACTGACTATCTCTCTCAACAATGCTACTGTATATTTCATTTTGTCATCTCCTTTTCTCTGATTTTCATTAATAATTTACCGAGTGTATTCTCTCCCTTCCATGTATAGAGGTCAACACTCCAGTACGTTTCTCTCTTGCTGTTCCCATTGATGAGAAACTTGCGTCCTGTTTCAACCAAACGGTTCATCAGCATCGGATTCTGTTCAAACTTGGCAGTGAGGACAGACTCCATGATATTGACACGCTCATCCTCCCAGTCGGCAGGCGGAACAATTGCTCGTCCCTTTAATGCCGCCTTGTTGGCAGAGCAATTGCAGAACGCCTTGCGCTCACGTTCATTCGCGCATCTTGATGATTGGAAGGCAGCCTCAGCATTACCGTATTCCAAGCCTTGCCAAACAAACCTGCAGGCGAAGCGATTGCTCAGGAAGTCATATTCCCCTTTAAAACTATCTATCGTCTCAGGGAAGTCGTCAGGACCAAACTCCTTGAACAACTCCCACACATCGGGGCAAAGCATATCTGCACAAGGCTCTCCTGCCAGCATCCGTTCTCTCACTTTGGAAGAACTGATAGAATCCGTTCCTTCCGGTTGTGGCAGCAGCACAATGCGGTGAAGGTATCGGGAAAGCACATCATC
>SFEK01000098.1 GCA_004557285.1 Bacteroidales bacterium
CAAGAAGAAAAAGGAGAATTTTATTCAAAAGAGAGCTTGTCAAGACGGTTTTTTAACTGTTCGGCTTCTGATTTGCGAATAGAGAGTGTGATTTCGCAGGTGTTATCATATACCTGGTTGACAATTCTCGGTTTCATTTCCTTGACGACACGCATGACATCGTTCATCATGACATAAGGGAAGTTATAAGTCACCAGTTCCTCCACCTGTCGGATTTCAATTTCAGAGGCAGCTATGGCTTCAGCGGCAGCTGTCTTGTAGGCCACGATCAATCCGCCTGTGCCCAGATTTACACCGCCATAATAACGCACCACAACGATGAGGATGTCGGTGAGTTCGTTGCTGTTGATTTGTCCCAATATCGGCTTGCCTGCCGTGCTGCTGGGTTCGCCATCGTCATTGGCACGGAACACCTGTCGCTCAGCACCCAGCATATAGGCATAGCACACATGGCGGGCATCGTAATATTTCTTGCGGTATTGCGCCACGATGTCCTTCACCTGTTCTTCGGTTTCCACATGATGTGAAAAAGCGAGGAACTTACTCCTCTTCTCGGAATAAGTTCCCTCGCCTACATTAGATATTGTTTTGAATTCGTCAGTTGTCATTCAAGACTCTATACAAGATTTACAAATTACACCAGTTTGTGGATAATCAAGCCTGAGCGGAGTTTGGGCTCAAACCAAGTAGCCTTGGGAGGCATGATTTTGCCATTGTCGGCAATGTCCATGATCTGGTTCATGGTAACAGGATAGAGGGCAAGAGCCATGCGCATCTCGCCGCTGTCCACTCTGCGCTTGAGTTCTTCAAGGCCACGCAGACCACCCACAAAGTCGATACGCTTGTCAGAGCGCAGGTCCTTGATGCCGAGAATGTCGTCGAGGATCAGACGGCTTGAGATGTCAACATCAAGCACACCGATGGGGTCTTTGTCATCAAATGTGCCAGCCTTTGCTGTAAGGCTGAACCATTTGCCGTCGAGATAGAGTGAGAAGTTGTGCAGCGCATTGGGCTTATACATATCAGCACCCTTTTCCTCAACGATGAAGTTTTTGCTCAACGCATTGAGGAAACCTTCTGAATCCAAGCCATTTAAGTCTTTCACCACACGGTTATAGTCGAGGATGGTGAGCTGTGAAGCCTGGAAGCAAACAGCCATGAAGTAGTTGTACTCCTCGTCGCCCTTGTGGTTGGGGTTTTGCTTTGCCTTTTCGGCGCCCACGAGAGCAGCTGCGGCAGAGCGGTGGTGACCGTCGGCGATGTAGAGTGAAGGCATTTTGGCAAACTCTTCGGTAACGGTAGCAATATCCTTATCGTCGCCGATTACCCAGAACTGATGTCTGAAACCATCGATGGGAGCGATGAAGTCATATTCGGGTTCTGTCTGGGCATAGCGCATGATGAGCTGGTCGAGCACGGTGTTGTCGGGATAAGCGAAGAACACAGGCTCGATGTTGGCGTTGTTTACACGCACATGCTTCATACGGTCTTCCTCCTTGTCGCGGCGTGTCAGCTCATGCTTCTTGATGGTACCGTCGAGATAGTCGTTGACGAAAGCGCAAACCACGAGACCATACTGGGTCTTGCCATTCATGGTCTGGGCGTAGATGTAATACTGCTCCTTGTCGTCCTGTACCAGCCATCCCTTGTCCTGGAACATCTGGAAGTTTTCAGCAGCCTTCTCATACACGCGAGGGTCATACTCGCTGGTACCGGGCTCGAAGTTGATTTCAGGTTTGATGATACGATAAAGACTCTTCTCGTTGTCGCCGGCCTCCTGGCGTGCCTCTTCAGAGTCGAGCACGTCGTAAGGTCTTGATTCCACTTCCTCAACATACTGTTTTGGAGGGCGAATACCTTTGAAAGGTTTGATGGTTGCCATAGTGATTAATGATTATTTGTTAACTTGGAATTTTGTGCAACCCTCAGTGAAGTAGGCATTGATCTGCTTGGCAGCAGCGATACCGGCATTGATGTTGGCCTCGGCGGTCTGTGCACCCATCTTCTTGGGAGTGCTGAAATAGCGTCCCTCAAACTTGGCAAATTCTGCGTCAGCGTCGGGCTTGATGTCGGTCACAAACTTCAGGTCTTCACGCTCAGCCATGAGCTTGATGAGTTCAGGCTCGTTGATCACCTCTTTGCGAGCGGTGTTCACCAGGATACCACCCTTGCGCATCATGCCTACGAGATTGTAGTTGATGCTCTCCTTGGTTTCGGGAGTGGCAGGGATGTGGAGAGAAACCACGTCGCAGGTCTTGAAGAGCTCGTCCTGAGAGTCAACAGCGTGAACGCCAGCCTCTTCGATGACATTCTTGGGGCAGAAAGCGTCGTAGGCATAAACCTCCATGCCGAAGCCTTTGGCAATGCGAGCCACGTTGCGGCCAACGTTACCGAAAGCCAAGATACCGAGTTTCTTGCCCATGAGCTCTGTACCGGCCTTGCCGTTGTAGAAGTTTCTCACGGCAAAAACCATCATACCGAACACGAGTTCGGCAACGGCATTGGAGTTCTGTCCGGGAGTGTTCTCCACAACAACGCCCTTGTCTTTGGCATAGGCGGTGTCAATGTTGTCGTAGCCGGCACCGGCACGAACAACGATTTTCAGGTTGGCAGCAGCGTCGAGCACCTCGGGAGTAACCTTGTCAGAGCGAACGATAAGCGCATCGGCATCCTTCACGGCATCGAGCAGCTGAGCCTTTTCTGTATATTTTTCGAGCAGTACGAGTTCATTGCCTGCACCTTCGATTTCTTTTCTGATGCCCTCTACAGCAACTGCTGCAAAAGGTTTTTCTGTTGCAACTAATACTTTCATTTCTTGTGTCTGTCTTTTATGGTTTATCGGTGCGCCAAGAAGCCATCACCGACAATAGTTGATAATAAGGATTTGAAAAAAAGACACATAAGGATAGAGGCGCGAGCCAATATCCTTAGTGCCTTTATGAGATGTTATTAGTGTTTAGCCTCAAATTCCTTCATGCACTTAACGAGAGCCTGAGCGCCTTCGATGGTCTGTGCATTGTAGCAGCTGGCACGGAATCCACCAACAGAGCGGTGACCCTTGATACCAACCATGCCCTGTGATGTGGCAAACTCCATGAACTCTTTCTCGAGCTCAGCATACTCGGGATTCATCACGAAGCAGAGGTTCATCACTGAACGGTCTTCAGCGTTTACGGTGCCTCTGAACAACTTGTTGCGGTCGATTTCGTCGTAGATGATGGCAGCACGCTCAACAGCCAGTTTGTCCATAGCCTCAACACCACCCATCTTCTTGATCCAGCGGAGGTTTTCGAGAGCTGTGTAGATAGGCACTACAGGAGGAGTATTGAACATAGAACCCTTGTCGATGTGTGTGCGGTAGTCGAGCATTGTTGGAATGGTGCGCTCTACCTTGCCGAGGGCATCGTCTTTAACGATGATGATGGTCACACCGGCCATAGAGAGGTTCTTCTGAGCACCAGCATAGATACAGTCGTACTTAGCCACGTCAACGGGACGGCTGAAGATGTCGGAAGACATGTCGGCAATCATGCGAACGGGCACATCATAGTCCTTGCGGATTTCTGTACCATAGATGGTATTGTTGGTTGTAACGTGCAGATAGTCAACGTCTGTAGGACATGTCCATCCTTTGGGGATATATGTGAAGTTAGCTTCAGCAGAAGAAGCAACCTCAACCACCTCACCAAACAACTTAGCTTCCTTGATGGCTTTCTTCGACCACACACCAGTGTTCAGGTAAGCTGCTTTCTTGTTCAAGAAGTTGTAGGGAATCATGCAGAACTCGAGTGATGCACCACCACCGAGGAAGAGTACTGAGTAGCCTTCGGGCACATTGAGCAGCTCTTTGATAAGAGCAACAGCCTCATCTACAACAGGTTGGAAATCTTTTGCTCTGTGGCTGATTTCTGCCAGAGAGAGACCACTACCGTTAAAGTCCAAAATCTGCTTTGCAGTGTTTTCAATCACTTCGCGGGGAAGCATTGAAGGACCAGCATTAAAATTATACTTCTTCATGTTTGACTAATTAATTTAATGATTAACAATGTTATTTAATTCTTAATTATTATGCTTTTCATTGCGTGGTGAGCCTCGGCCCAAGTGTTTTCCACTGTTGTTGACCCTGGTTTGCGACCACGAAACCTTTGTTTTCTTCAATCGTGTGCGAAATTACGCATATTATTTGAATTGACCAAGTTTTTTGGCAAAAATGTTAGTCACAACCTATTTCTTTACCTCAATTACGGTCTTCAACCCTTTCATTTTCACACCTGCGAGCCTTTTCAGCACCTCTTTACACTTATTGCCATCGACTGCGGCATAGGCACATCGCTCCTTGACCACGATGCGTCCGATTTCGCTACCCTTGAGTCCGCCGCTCTTGCAGAGGAAGCCCAGCACATCGCCTCTTGAAATCTTGTCTTTCTTCCCTTTTCCGATATACAGTATCACCCGCTGCGGCTTGGGCACGCTGCCCATGGCTTCAGGGATATCGAAACAGCTGGTGGCTTCCTTCACATATTCGGGCAGTGTCTCATCCGGGCCAAGCAAGAAGAAAGCCTTGCCCGTGTATGTCCATCTCCCTGTGCGCCCTACCCTATGCACATATTCATCGGCACCCACCGGCAGGTGATAGTGAATGATATGTGCCACTTGGGGGATGTCGAGGCCACGCGAGGCCAGGTCGGTGCCCACCATCACATTGGCAGAGCCATTGGAAAAGCAGAACACGGCATCCTCGCGCTCAGCCTGCTCCATGCCACCATGAAGACTGGCCACCACGAAGCCCATGTTGCGGAGATAAGCCGAGACACGCTCCACGCTTTCGCGAAAATTGACGAACACCATGGTGCTGTCGCTGCCCAGTGCCGAAAGCATACGTGCCAAAGCACCCAACTTGTCTTTCTCCTCGCTTTTTGCCACATAGAGTTGTATGCGGCCGGGCACTTGTGCATCATCGAGGAAATCGAGGCGTATGGTATTGTCGGCCCCAACGAAATCGGGAATCTCCTCGGCATCGGTGGCCGAGAGCAATACCCGTTGTTTCACCCAAGGAAGGCTGGCCACAGTGGCAGCCATCTCCTTGCGGAAGCCCATCTGCAGACATTTGTCAAACTCGTCGATAATCAGGAATCTCACCGCCTTGGCACTGATATTGCCTTTTTCCAGATGGTCGAGCAGGCGTCCCGGTGTGGCAAACACCAGTTGCGGACACACTTTCTTCAGTTCCCTGTGCTCGTCCATCGTGGGTCGCCCGCCATAAAGGGCAAGCGAACGCAGTCCGCACCCCATACGCAGCATCACCTCGTGCTGCTGCAGGGCAAGTTCGCGGCCTGGTACAATCACCACGGCCTGCACCTCGCCGACATCGGCACGCAACATCTGCACCAATGGCAGCAGATAGGCCAGCGTCTTGCCACTGCCTGTGGCCGATAGCACCACCACATCGTTGCTGCGATGCAGCAGCATGTCGGCAGTCTGGCGTTGCATGTCGTTGAGATTTTCTATGCCCAGTTTCCTGAATATCTGTTGTAAATCCATAGCTTTTATTATTGCCGCAAAGTTACGATAAATTCATGAGAACACAAAACAAAATCGGTTATTTATTTTTGATTTTTCCCAAAATGGCTTATCAAAACAGGGGGGGACTTAGGCTAACAATAGGCTAACAATAGGCTAACAATAGGCTAACAATAGGCTAACAAGCGGTTTTGCACAGTTTGAGCAGCTGCGCAATCTTGGATGTAAAAAAATGAAATCATTGAATATCATCGTGTTACAAACTTTATTATTTTTATGTATGACCGCGTCTCTACGCAAACTGCGCAAATCACCATGAGCATCGTGCGCAAAAAAACGTGTGTTTTTTCACGACATTTATTGATTTTTTAGATCATTGTATTCATTTTGCAATCATGAAACGGATTGGTCTATTATTCATCCATCTCCCCCTACATGAAGATTTACGACAGCCACATCAAAAACAGGCAAGACCCCGCTGTGCAATATACCTTATTATTATATAACGGTCTGCTGACCATGGAAAAAGGACGCTTTGAGAAGGCTCTGGAATATTTCAACCATCAGAAGACGCTGTTGGAACAAGGGCTCATCTACTCTCGCTACAACCTTGCCGCCATGATCAACACCGCCAAGGCACTGGCCGGCATGGGCAGGATGAGCGAAGAAATGTCAAACGGTGTTGACGAAACGGATGTAAATTTCGGAGAAGGTTATCCAGATCAAGGATGGCATAACTTGTGATCTGCACTACACGGGAGCAACAAAGGTCTATACCCACGATGGTGGGTGTACAGGCCTTTTGCTTTACACCTCCACCGTCTTTTTGTCGGCCACATACATTCCCATCAGGATGCAGACAGCCCCGACGACAAAATAGGGAGTGATTGACTCGCCCAGCACCCAAGAGGCGAAAACGATGGTGCTGACAGGATTGAAATATACCCATGTGGTGACCTTCACCGCACCGAGTCTGGCGATGCACCAATTCCAGGTGAGGAAACACACCATGGATGCAATGCACCCCAGAAACAGCAGGTTGCCCCACACCTGCGGGCGCAGCATGACACTGGCCGGCGGCAATGCGGAATCGTAGAGGTAATAAGGCAGGATGGTGAGCACGCCGTAGAAGAACACCTTGCGGGTGATGAAGGCGGCACTGTAGTTGCCCAACACCGATTTCATCAACAGCGAATAGGCCACCCAACTGATGCAGGCCAGAAATGCCAAGGCATCGCCCACAGGCGACACATGGAGCACAAAACGCCCGTTGAGCACCACGACGACAATGCCGGCAAAGGCCAGCAGCGAGCCGAACATCTGCAGGGCATTGATGCGTGTGGAATGACGATAGAACACACGCATCATCAGGGTGGTGAACAGCGGACAGCTGCACACGATGAGCGAAGTGTTGGTGGTGGTGGTGTAATTCATCGCCTCGTTTTCGCCCATGAAGTAGAGCGAACCGCCCGTGATGCCGAGCAGCACCATCTTGGCCTCGTCTTTCCACGAGCGGGCAAAAAGACAGCTGTGGTTGAAGGCAAGCATCAGCACATAGGCAATGCCGAAACGAAGGGTGAATATCAGTGCCGGCGACAGGCCGTTGAGCATCAGCACCTTGGTGGACACAAAGGTGGTGCCCCACACAACTACGGTGAGAAAGGCCACTATATGATATGGAAGATTGCTGTGTCGTTGAGTATTCATCTTGTTCAAGGGGTGATCTATCATTTAGTTTTCATTAGGGTGTCTCTTTTTGCTTGGCTGATGTTGGGCTTTCATTGCATGCTGCGTGATTGTCTCAATATCGCCTCAAGCTCATTGATCAAACACCCCTCAAATATATTATGGCGGCAAAAGTACAAAATATTTCCGACACGGCAAATCTTTACAGAAGTTCTTCAAGAAACTCTGAGGCATCTGAAACACAAAGCGGGCACTCACGGAGCACCTTGCCGGTTTCCACACCTTTCAGGAGCTTGCATTGAACGGCACCATTGCGTGCCTGGAACTTCTCCATGATTTGACGCATACCCTTGGAGGCTTTGCCCTTGTCCTTGGTGGCAAGTCCCAAAACAATGCCTGCACCTACGATGGCTCCACAGGTGCCCTCCATATTTCCCATCCCTGCACCAAGACTGTTGCCAAGATGTTTAGCGGTTTCCATGTCTATGCCCATATAGTCGTAGTAGGTACAAAGCACAGACTGTGCACAATTATACCTTCCCCAGCACTTCAATTCGGCTGCCTTTTCTTTTCTGCTTTCCATTTCTTATATATTATTGT
>SFEK01000099.1 GCA_004557285.1 Bacteroidales bacterium
CGTAAAAATCCGTTTTCCCCTTTTCTATATTGCATTTTCAAGAGGAACATTTTAGGATGTCAATATGTCAGATAAAACAGTGTTTTAGTGACATTTTGAAAAAGGCATTTGTCCGCTATTATATTCGCATGCCTGTGTGGTTAGCAGGTGTGTAGAGATACTTATCCCCACAGGAAATTTCTACTGAGCCTCAATAATGGGTGAGTTGTGGCAGAAGGCGGTCAAAAAAAGGGGGCTGGCAAGCTCCCTTGTGTGCATTTGGTGACCCCGATGGGATTCAAACCCATGACCTTCAGAACCGGAATCTGACGCTCTATTCAGCTAAGCTACGGGGCCCTGTTGATGCCATTCAGGCGTGATGACCTGAAAGGCGGTGCAAATTTAGGCAAAAAAAATGAATTAACGGCAAACAGTGACGAAAAATATGATAAAAAAGGGTGTTGAGCCCTTGTGTCGTCAACAAAAGATGCGCATCTTGTTACAAACAACATCAAATTTGTGGTGAAAGGATGGTTTTTGGTATATTTTTTCTAAATTTGCAGCAGATTAACAGTAGTAGTTAGAATGACAGTACATCACATCATGCAAAAACATATTCCACAGATAGATTTTCTCAGGTGCGTGTTTATCGTGCTCATGGTATTGTTTCATCTGGTTTATATCGGCGACAGTTATCCCATGGCCAAACAGGTGGTGTATACGTTCCACATGCCGGGATTCCTGCTCATCAGCGGTTTCCTGTCCAACACCGACAAGCCGTTGAAGGCCTTTGCCCGTCAGCTGCTGTGGCTGATGGTGCCCTATATGGTGATGGAGGCCGGCTATACGGTGATGGCGTCTTTGCTGCCTATACGTGAACATATCGACAGGCTTACGTTAGGTGTGCTGCTCGAGAAACTCTTTCTTGCTCCACTCGGGCCTTATTGGTATCTACACACGCTGATGGTGTGCTATGTGGTGAATTATCTGTTGCATGGCACCATGCGGAAATTCTTCCCCAAGATGGGCCTGGTGTCGCAACTGTGCGTCATGGGTGCGGTATTCTGGTGGCTGTCGTCAGCCGTCCATCTGCTCGATTTCAGCAATGCCCTGTATTTTATGGCCGGAGTGCTGGTCAGGCGTTCAGGAGCAGGATTCCTGTCGGTGTTCCGTGCCTCATGGCTGGCCTTGTTGCCCTTGGTGCTGCTGGTGTTGTTCACCCCGGCGGACAGTCTGCACCGGTTCACCATTCAGGGATTTGCCATCACCTGGTTGGTGATGTGCTTCCTGCTGTCTGCAGCGCAGGTGTTGCCGTTGCGGTGGCATGCGCTGGCGGCATACATCGGCAGCAATACCCTGCCCATACTCCTGTTTTCTCCCATATTCACAGTGCTGGTCAAGCCCTTGGTGGGCGTTTTTTCTTTCGATGCGTCGGGTGTGCTCTTTGCGCTGGTGGCTGTACCCCTGTGCATCAGCGGCAGTTTTGCCATAGCTTGGCTGATGGACAAGTGCGGCGCGTCCCGCTGGTTCTCGGGCCGGCCATTGCTCCGCTGAGTGCGGCCTGTGGTCTTGCGGGTTGCTCCATGGGGCAGCATGGTGAAAAAACGGGTGGCAACAGTTTTTTTTCAAGCATACATTTGTGCAATAAAAATAAAAGTTGTATTTTTGTGGCATGAGAAAGGCTTCGGTTGATACATGTCGTCTGTTGATGACCATGCTTCTTGTCCTTGTAGGTGCAGCGGCATGGGCACAGGGCATGATGATTGTTGAGCATTACACCAAGGACCGGGGGCTGCCCAGCAATGCCGTGTATTGCGCCTTCAAAGACAACGACAACTTTTTGTGGTTGGGCACATGGCACGGGCTGACCTCATTCGACGGTGCAGCATTTCGCCCTTACCTGACGAAGACCAACACCAAGTCGGATTTGCCCCCGCGCAAGGTTCGCAATGTGGTGGCCGATGCCGATGGCTACCTTTGGGTGCGCAACACCGACAACCACTTATATGTGTTTGACAAAACCACAGAAGTGTATCACGATGTGTACAAAGAACTGAAGAGCCTGTCGCCCAACGTACAGGTCATCAAGGTGCAGCGCATGGCCAACGGGCATATTGTGCTGCTCACACGCAACAAGAACATCTATGAGGCCCGCATCGACCGTGGCAAGCGGGTGGTGATCACACTCATTCACGACTCAAGGCGCGACATTGACTATGCGACATGGGCACTGAAGCATCATGTGCTGGGAGAAAACAATAAATATGTGTATTGGATCAGCCGACAGCTGGACGTGCAGGTGATGCAAAAACACACCTCGCGCAGGGTGCTGAACGGCTGGCTCAAAAACCAGCGGCCCACCTGCTTCGCTGCCGCAGGCGACAAATATGCCTGTGTGGGCACCGACAGGGGTGGGGTGTATGCCGTCAATCTTGACAACGGAAAGGTGAAAGACTATTCTTCTGCGGGTTTCGACCATGCCGTGTGTGGCGTGGATGTGGTCGGGGGAGAGGTGTATGCTGCTACGGCCAACGGCCTTTACCACTGTGTGCAGGGAACGATGCCCAAAAAGGTGGCAGCAGGTTACGGGCAGCTGCGCAGTACCTATACCGACAGGCGAGGGCTGCTCTGGCTGTTTACCAAGGATAATGCCTTGGTGTGTTATCATGCCGCCACCAACGAGGTGCAGCGTTTCTCCCTTCCTGCTGACAGTCTGTTTGCTGAGATGAAATTCCAGGATGCTGGCGAAAACGGACTGTTCATGCTGTTGCGCAACGGCGAGGTGTGGCGATACGACTATGGGGCAAAGACCATGCAAAACCTGAATGTACTTCCCGATTTTGCCAACGATGCGCAGAAACCGAATTTCTTCGACATCAATACCGACGGACAGGGGGTGTTGTGGCTCTCGTCAATCACCACCGGTCTGTATAAGGTGTGCTTCCCCAAAAACCACTTCCGTTTTTTCATGCCCCATTTGCTGGGTGCCGACATCAGGGTGGTGTTCAAGTCGCGCAACGGCGACCTGTGGGTGGGGACACGCAACGGCGACCTGTATGGCATAGATGCCAAGACAGGTAGGGTGAAAAACCATTTCGGCAAACAGGAAATCGGGGTGGTGTATCATGTGATGGAAGACAGGCAGGGCAACCTGTGGTTCTCCACCAAGGGCTCAGGACTGGTCAAGGCCACAACCGACATGCTTGCCCCGCAGGGGCTGCGCCTGACCCGGTATGCCAACCGCCGTGGCGACAAGACCTCGCTGAGCAGCAACAGGGTGTATTACACCTGTCAGGACAGTCGTGGGCGCATATGGGTGTGCACCTTCTATGGCGGTCTGAACCTGCTGCAGCAGCAGAAAGACGGAACGGTGGTGTTCCGGCACAAGCTCAACGGCATGGCCCGTTATCCACGCTATGGGATGTACACCGATGTGAGATGTATCACCGAAGATGCCCACGGGCGCATGTGGGTGGCCACCACCGACGGTCTCATGTCGTTTGACGGCCGTTTTGGCAACGTGGCAGATATTGCATTTGAAACCTACCGCAACGGAGCACATACGGGAGCGGCAGTGAACGATATCTACACCATGTACAAAGACCGCGGGGGAAACATCTGGCTGGGGGTGTTCGGCAACGGACTGAACCTGCTGGAGCGTTATGACGAGCAGGCCCGCCGCCCGGTGCTGAAGAGCTATATCATCTGCGACTGGCAAGAGGGCGATGTGGTCAATTCGATCGTGGAAGACAATGACCACTGCCTGTGGATCTGCACCGACAACAGACTGGCGAGCATGTCGCAGGGCAGGGATTTTGTGCATGTATATGACCGCTATTTAGGATTTCCGCAAGTAAACATCGAAGACAATGCCATCACCTGTCTGGCCGACGGAACGGTGCTTTTAGGCACCAGACAGGGGCTGCTCGCCTTCAATACGAAGGAGGTGAGACATGCGGGGGAAACAAGGCATAGCACCTATATCGTGGGCATGAAGGTGGCCAACAAAGACCTGTGGGCATTCAGTCCGCCGATATACGAAGGGGCATTGAAATATGCAGACAGGGTGGAACTGCTCTACAATCAAGCCACCTTTACCATCGAGTTTGCCGCACCCTGTTATGCCGACGACAACTCCATGAAATATACCTATATCCTTGACGGATATGAGGAGCAATGGCATGAGAACGGCAACAACCGTATAGCCACTTACGCCAATGTGCCTCCGGGGCATTATCAATTCAGGGTGAAGGTAGATGATGGCATTTCTCCCGAAAGGGTCATCGACATTGTCATCCTTCCGCCTTGGTGGGCCACCTGGTGGGCCTACCTTATATATATAGTGCTATTCCTCCTGGTTCTGTATGGTGGCCTGCGTCTGTTGTTCTATACGGTGCGGATGCGCAACGAGGTGTATATCAACAACCGTCTGGCCGAACTCAAGATACGTTTTTTCACCAATGTGAGTCATGAGCTGCGCACACCGCTGTCGCTCATCAAGGGTCCCATCGAGGAACTGAAATCCACCGAACAACTCACCGATACGGGCAAGGAATACCTCAACCTCATTGACCGCAATGCCCACAAGATGCTGCAGTTGGTCAACCAGATACTTGATTTCCGCAAGATACAGAACGGCAAGATGAAACTGCATGTGTCGCTGGTTGACATGAACGGCATCATCGAGATGTTCATGCAAGAATACAAGATGCTGGCCGAAGAGCGAGACATCGCCTTTGTGTTTGAGAAACCGGCAGAGCACGTGATGGTGTGGTGCGATGCAGAGAAAATCGGTGTGGTGGTCAACAACCTGATCAACAATGCCTTCAAATATACTGACGAGGGAGGAAAAATCTGTGTGGCTTTGCAACACAACTACGACCACAAGACATGCACCATAAGGGTGGAAGACGACGGCGTGGAAATTCCCAAGTCGCAACTGGAGCAGATATTCGAACGCTTTAGTCAGGCTACCAACACCAAGGTGGCCGACGACGCTGTTTTTGCAGGTACAGGCATCGGACTTTCACTCTCGCGTGAATATGTCAACATGCACCATGGCAAGATATGGGCAGAAAACATGTCTTTGGGCAAGGGAGTAGTGTTCTCGGTGCTGCTGCATACCGACAAGGAACATTATGGCGACAAGGATGTCGAGGTGTATTTCGACGATGGCACGGCAGCCGTTGATGCCGGGCAGCAAGCGGCCGACCGTGAAGAACCGGAAACGACACCGTCGAGCGAAGAGCAGGGCGCAACAACGCCCCAAGCCGACCGTGCCTCGGTGCTGGTGATTGAAGACAACATCGACTTGTGCCGCATGTTGCAGTTGCAGCTGCGTGACACCTATAATATATATGTGGCGCATCAGGGCGAAGAGGGGCTCAAGAAGATATACCAGTATCATCCCGATGTGATTGTCACCGACCTGATGATGCCTGGAGTAGGCGGCATGGAACTGCTGCAACGTGTGCGCAACGACTTTGCCATCAGTCACATTCCTGTGGTGGTGCTCACCGCCAAAAACTCTGATGAGGACAAGATGGAAGCCACACGCTTAGGTGCCAATGCCTTTATCGCCAAACCCTTCAGCAGCAGTTATCTACAGGCACGCATACACCAGTTGCTCGAAGAGCAGCGCATCTTCCAGCGCAAGATGGTGGTGCAGAGCAGGGTAGAGGAGCGTGCTTCTGATACCGACAAAGACGAGTATGAACAACATTTAGTGAAAAAAGACATCGAGTTTATCGAGAAGATACATGAAGTGATTGAGGCCAACCTCAATGCCAACGACTTCAACATCGACACCATTGCCGAAACCATCGGACTGAGCCGCTCGGCTTTCTTCAAGAAACTCAAGAGCCTCACCGGCTTTGCCCCTGTGGACTTAGTGAAGGAGATACGACTCACCAAGGCGGCCAAGCTCATGGAAACCACCGATGCCAACATCTCGGAGATAGCCTATACCGTGGGATTCCGTGACGCAGGTTATTTCGGCAAGTGTTTCAGAAAGAAGTACGGCATGTCGCCCAAGGAATACAAGAACAGCAACCGGCCAACGGCTTCAACAGAAAAAGACCCGAAAGCATAAATAAATGTTAAATATCAAGATGGGCAAGTTACATTCTCACCCCTTGTCCGTCTAATTTTTAAATAGAATTTTACCGTAAACGATAATTACTAACTAAAAATATAAGTATATGAAGAAAATCTTTACTCTCGTAGCAGTTGCGCTCAGCGCAATGACAGTCAATGCCCAGGAATCATGGGTAGTGTACAACCAAGACGGTACGTTGAAGGCCGACTATGTGGCCAACAGCGATGCAACCGCCATGTCTGTCGTGTCATTCTCTACCGCCAATGTGGAGGGTACCCATACCTCAGGACCAATTGCCGGCTATATTGATGGATCTACCACTCCGCTGGAACCCAAATACGACAATTCTTGGGGCAATCTCAGCAAGAAAGACCTCAGTGCCGACGGTTCTGTAGCACCTTTCTATTATGTACAGGGCAAGGGAAATCCTGTAAACATCGACAAGGTGACATGGGAAGAAGTGATTACCGACGATGTGCCCACAGGCAACTATCGTCCTTATTGGAACGATGCTTATTATGTGGCTGATGGCTCAGCAGGCCTGCCCAAGAACGGTACATATGTGACATTGAAGGCCAAGGCCGACGGTGTGATGAAGGTGGCCGCTTGGATCAACAAGGGTAACCGCGACGTGTATGTGGTGAAGGCCAGCGATGCCAAGGCACTGACCTATGGCACCGACTGCAAGGTATCGGGCTATATCAACGGTCAGAACTGGGAAGTGGAAAGCGATGAAAGCCCATTGAAGGGTTACATGATGTATCAGGAAGAACTGCCGCTGAAGGGCACTGAAGGTACTGATGCTTTCGTGATTGGTGCCGGCAACCAGGCCTCTTTCGTTTACTTCACTTTCAACGCTGTGGCCAACGAGACCTATTACATCTTCTGCAAGAGCACCCAGATTGGTTTTGGTGGCTATGAATTCACCTCTGCTTCAGGCATCTCAAATGCTACAGTGGATGAGACCAATGCCAATGCACCCGTCTATAACCTTGCCGGACAGCGCGTAGGTGCAAACGCCAAGGGCTTGTTGATCAAGAACGGAAAGAAATTCATCAAGTAAATTCTGCTATATGTAAAAACTCAGGTTTCGCTGAAGGAGGGAATGAATATAACACACCTCGAGCGAACTGAAATGAAAAGTTTTTTCTCTCAAATAATTTGAAATGAAGGTGCAGTATGGCGTGAGTCATGCTGCATTTTTTATGATAAAAAACATTATCAAAATAATTGGGTACATTTTTTGGTTTTCTTCGTCATCTTTAAGAAATAAATCGTATATTTGCATTATCTTTGTAAAAAGAATGAAAAAAACAAACTTGAAAACTGCCTTTTAGATGTATCAACGTAGAAAAACATATAATAACTTAAAATTTAAATAATCGATTTTATGAAAAGAAAATTATTGACGAAAATCGTGGGTTCTTATGTGCATAAGGGCAAGGTCTATGCGCTGATTGTAATGGCAATTGGCACATGGTCTTTTTCCTCATGTACGAGTGACCCATTTGATGGCGAGACTTTTACCTCGAGTGTGCGTAACGCCCAGTTGAAGTCACCAACAGCCGATGACATCACCATTTCGGCAAGTCCCGATGGAGCTCAGACTAATATTTCATGGCCCGTGGTTCATGGAGCAGGTGGTTACATCTGTTCTGTGTATG
>SFEK01000100.1 GCA_004557285.1 Bacteroidales bacterium
CACCGCTCCCGAAACACCCGAGCGTGAGGGTTATGAGTTTACAGGCTGGACACCCGAAGTGCCCGAAGTGATGCCCGCAGAGGACCTGACCTTCGAGGCTACATGGAACATCTGCTACTATGAAGTATCGTTCGTAGTTGACGGAGAAGTGGTACAGAGCGAGAACCTGGCTTATGGTTCAGAGATTGTTGCTCCCGAAGTGGCAGAGAAAGAAGGCTACACCTTCGTCGGCTGGTCGCCCGAACTGCTGCAGTATGTACCTTCATACGATGTAGTATTCACCGCCCAGTTTGAGGTGAATGTCTATACCCTGACTTACTATCTCGATGAAGAGGTGGTATATAGCACAGAGTTGGAATATGGCGCACCCGTTGAGGAATACACTCCAGAGGTGGCAGAAGGCCGCAAGTTTGACGGCTGGCAGGAAGAGATTCCCGAGTTCATGCCTGCCCACGATGTGGACATCCACGGCACCACCTCAGAGATACCTTCAGGCATAGCAGCGATTGTAGCCGAATTGGGCAACGACGTTGACATCTACAACCTGCAGGGTCGTCTGCTCATCAAGAATGCCGATGCCAAGCGTGTAAGCCAGCTCCCCGCCGGCATCTACATCATCAACGGCAAGAAGTATCTGAAGAAATAAATCACCCATCCGTTCCCTTGGCATGAAGTCGTGCCATGGGAACAGACAACAACTAAGGGCGTTGACAGCTGTCAACGCCCTTAGTGTGCTTGGTCATAACATGATACCCTCGTTGGCTATGTTGATATAGAAAGGAGTTACTATGCTTGATTGTTCTATGAAGTTAGCTTCATTGGTGATAGGATTATTAATCCATAGGTCGAAGGATTATTAATCCATAGGCCGAAGGATTATTAATCCCTCAGGCAAAAAAGTACTATTGGATGCTTTTCCATGTTGGCAATAGACATTTTTCAATAATACTATTCAAGTTCAATCAGGGAACAATCGCCGACATTCAAGACGTGCTCTGAATAGATGCTTTTGCCCTTGCAGGGCGGAGTTTTACCGTCCGCATTTCTACCCAGGGTGTCGCTACGCTCTGCCCTGGGCTATGCGCTTTTGCGCTTTGCCTTTCCTTTCAGCCGGCGACCTTTGGTTCAGCGCGACAATTACCGACATGAACTTCAGAATTAGGATATTCAATTTTTGCACATCAAATTGGACACCCTAATTATTTTTTTACGAAAAAACTTTTCTTATTCGATAAATTGCATTACCTTTGCACCTGCAAAACGGTAGATTAAGGGGTGGCCTCTTACTTTGTGGCCTGAGAATACACCCTCATACCTGAACCAGATAATACTGGCGTAGGAATAAATACCAATTTCAATATTTTAAATATATGATTATGAATAGACAACTGTTTACAGCAGTGGCATTGACATGTTCACTGGCGGTAATGGGAAAAGGACCCAAGGGTGAGAAGATTGACACCCTTAAAACCTACCAACTTCAGAATGTGCAGGTAGTGGGCACTCGTGCCAGCAACACCACTCCTATGGCATTCAAGAATTTCGACAAGGCTGAAATCAAAAATGTCAACTTCGGCCAGGACATCCCTTTCATCCTGTCGCTCACTCCTTCTGTGACCATCACTTCTGATGCCGGCAACGGCATTGGCTACACCACATTGCGTGTGCGCGGTACCGACCCTTCGCGTATTAACATCACCTCTAACGGCATTCCTATGAACGATGCCGAGAGTGCACAGCTCTTCTGGGTGAACATGGGCGACTTTGCCTCCAGCGTGCAGAGCATGCAGATACAGCGTGGTGTGGGAACATCTACCAACGGCTCTGGTGCATTCGGTGCCAGCATCAATATGCAGACCGAGAACATCGGCATGGCACCCTATGCCGGCATCGACCTCTCAGCCGGCAGCTACTACTCGCACAAGGAGACCGTGCGTTTTGGCACAGGACTCATCAACGACCACTGGGGTTTCCAGGGCCGCCTGTCGAACATCGGTTCAAAGGGTTATGTTGACCGTGCCTCAACCAAACTCAACTCTTATTTCCTGCAAGGAGGCTATTTCAGCGACAACACCGTGGTGAAACTGATCACCTTCAACGGTGTGGAGCAAACCTACCATGCCTGGGATTATGCCTCGAAATATGACCAGAGCATCTATGGCAGGAAATACAATCCCTGCGGAGAGATGTTTACCGATGACCAAGGTAACACCCATTATTATAAGAACCAGACAGACAACTATCACCAGCAGAACTACCAGCTGGTGTGGAACCAGACCGTCAACCGCTTCTGGAACTTCAACGTTGCTGCTCACTATACCAAAGGACGTGGCTACTACGAACAGTACAAAGACGGACGCACGCTCTTTGAGTATGAACTGGACAAAGACATTACCTGGGCAGAGAGCGACCTGGTGAGACAGAAGAAGATGGACAACGACTTTTATGGTTTTGTGGCTGCTCTCAACTTCAACAACCGCAACAACCTGACGGCCACTATCGGCGGAGGATGGAGCAAATATGACTGCGACCACTATGGACTGGTGACATGGGTGCAGAACCCCGTTGATGTGTTCTATCCCAACCACAAGTATTATGACAACAACACCAAGAAAAACGATGGCAACATCTATGCCAAACTGGAATACCAACTGATGGAAGGACTCAACGCATACGTCGATCTGCAGTATCGCCATGTGGGCGTGAAGATGAACGGACTGGCCGATGCCCTCGACTGGGACGCCCTCAAGCGTATTAAGTATAACCTGGACAAGAACTATGACTTCTTCAACCCCAAAGCCGGTGTGAACTTCGACATCAACGAGAACAACCGTGTGTATCTGAGCTATGCCATCTCGCACAAGGAACCTACACGCAACAACTATGAGAATAGTCTCAATGCCTTCTCTGCACTGCCCTCGGCTGAACGACTCAACGACCTTGAGGTGGGCTACCGCTACAAGAGCAGACTGTTCTCGGCAGGTGCCAACTTCTATTACATGGACTACAAAGACCAGTTTGTGCTGACAGGTGAAATCGACAATATCGGAGAAGCCGTGACACGCAACCTGCCCAAGAGCTACCGTATGGGTATCGAACTGGATGCCGCATGGAAACCCGTTGACTGGTTCCGCTGGGACATCAATGCCACCTTTGCCAAGAACAAGGTGAAGGACATGACCGTGACCCTCAACGACAAATCTGTGGCCAATCTCGGTGAACAGACACTGGCCTTCTCGCCCGATGTCATTGCCAACAATATCTTCACCTTCATGTACAAAGGCTTCAAGGCCAGCATCATGAGCCAGTATGTGAGCGACCAGAACCTCACCAACACCGGCTTCGAAACCATGAAGTGTACCGATGAAAACGGCAACACCTGCTACGAGACCCTGCAGCTCAAGAGCCACTTCACCACCAACATTGACCTGTCGTACAACTTCTCCCTGCGCAAGGCAGGCATCAAGGATGCCACCATCGGCATCTCGCTCTACAATGTCTTCAGCGAGAAATACGATAACAACGGCTGGGCTGCTCCTCAATACAAAAGGGATGCCGACAACAAGGTGATAGCCGTGAACGAGTGGGGCACACGCGACAAGTATGCAACGGGATTTGCCGTGTCTGCACCTTTCAACTGCATGGCTCACCTGAGCATCAACTTCTAAGCGCATCATGAACGAGATACTCAACAGCAATGACTTTCTGCTTGCCCTGGATATCACGGCAACCATCGTGGGACTGGTGTATATCTGGCTGGAATACAGGGCGAGCATCTACTTATGGATAGCGGGCATCATCATGCCCGCTATCGACATTTTCCTCTATTATGAGGCCGGGCTGTATGCCGACTTCGGCATGGCCATCTACTATACCCTTGCCGCCCTTTATGGCTATGCCGTGTGGAAATGGGGCAAGAAGAGGGGCACAGCGGCAGACGAACAACTGCCCATCACCCGTTTTCCTATGCGCAAGGTGCTGCCCGTCGCACTGCTATTTGCCGTGGCGTGGGCTGCCATCTACGAGATACTGATACATTTTACCAACTCAGATGTTCCCATTACCGACAGTTTTGCCAACGCCCTCAGTTTTGTGGGCTTGTGGGCATTGGCCCGCAAATATTTGGAGCAATGGATGGTGTGGATCGTGGTGGATGTGGTGCTCAGCGCACTATATATATATAAAGGTATTCCCTTCAAGGCCTCGCTCTATGCCCTCTATGTGGTCATTGCCGTGGCGGGATACTTCAAGTGGAAAAAGATGATGACCGCACAACCGTCAGAATGATATGGAAAAAGCTGAATGTGTGATATTGGGCAATGGTGATTTTCCCGTTGCCCCACAGGCTGTAGAGGTGCTGCGCACAGCAACCTACCTGTGTTGCTGCGACGGTGCCGCAACGACCTGTATCGCCCATGGCATCATGCCACATGCCATTGTGGGCGACGGCGACTCTTTGCCCGAAGCGTTCAAGCAGCAATACCGTCATCTGTTGCATATCGTAGATGAGCAAGAAGACAACGACCTGACCAAGGCCACACGCCATTGCATGGCTTTGGGCATGAAGCGCATCGCCTATATCGGTGCCACAGGCAAACGCGAAGACCATACGCTGGGCAACATCAGTCTGATGGAACGTTATCTCCGTGAGTTTCAGCTGCAGCCCGTCATGCTGACCGACCATGGCATGTTCATTCCTGCCCAGGGCACCTGCACGTTCTCCACCTTTGCCCGTCAGCAGGTGAGCATCTTCAATTTCTCTTGCAGGCATATTCGCAGTGAGGGACTCAAATGGGATGCCTACGACTACCGGAGCTGGTGGCAGGGCACACTCAACGAGGCCACGGGCAACAGCATCACCCTGCACACCGATGGTTCGTATATCGTATATCTCACTTACCAGGCCAAGGAATGACAGTCGTCATCTGTCAAGGTATAAAGAGTCAATACATGCAAAAAGAAAGCGGAAAATGATAAAAAATGATAAAAAGCAAGTGTTTGTTGTAAAATTATTTGGTAATGTAAATAAAAACACCTAATTTAGCGACATCAATCAAGGCAGAGCGATGTTTTGATGGTGTTTGCGACAAACATCGGTATGTATAGTCCTCCATAAGACAAAGATCTTTAACAGACTATTTTGGTTTGATGAATGAGACGACTGTGTGAATATGAAATATATTGATATTATGACAGTGCAATATAAAGAGGAGCAATTGAATTGAGATTTGAGGGAATTTACAAATGATAGTTTAATGATATTGTCGCACAGCGCGCTTCGCATGGCATGAACCAAATAGAGGCATCCCGGTTGGGATGCCTCTAAACTTTTTATACAGGAGCTTCGGCGAAGCTCCTGCTTGATGTTCAAAGTTTCTGGAAGAAGTCGTTGCCCTTGTCGTCAACGAGGATGAATGCGGGGAAGTTCTCCACATCAATCTTCCAAATAGCTTCCATACCCAGTTCTGGATATTCCACGCACTCGATGCTCTTGATGCTGTTCATGGAGAGTACAGCGGCAGCACCTCCGATAGAGCCGAGATAGAAGCCACCATGCTTCTTGCAGGCATCGGTGAGCGACTGTGTGCGGTTGCCCTTGGCAATCATGACCATAGAGCCGCCGTGGTCTTGGAACTCGTCAACATAGGGGTCCATGCGGTTGGCTGTGGTCGGGCCCATAGAGCCGCAAGGCATACCTTCGGGAGTCTTGGCAGGACCGGCATAGAGCACGGGGTGGTTCTTGAAATAGTCGGGCAGGTCTTCACCGGCATCCAGGCGAGCCTTGAGCTTGGCGTGTGCAATGTCGCGTGCCACAATGATGGTGCCGTTGAGGCTCAGACGTGTAGAAACGGGATATTTGCTCAGTTCCTGGCGCACCTCGTCCATGGGGCGGTTAAGGTCGATGACAACAGCGTTGCCCTCGCCGGCCTGGCGCAGTTCTTCAGGGATGAGTTCTGTGGGGTTGTCGTCAAGCTTTTCAATCCAGATACCGTCCTGGTTGATCTTTGCCTTGATGTTTCTGTCAGCAGAGCAGCTCACGCCAAGACCGATGGGGCATGAAGCACCATGGCGGGGCAGACGCACCACGCGGATGTCATGAGCAAAGCATTTGCCGCCAAACTGTGCGCCAAGACCAATCTTGTAGGCCTCTTCAAGCAGTTGCTTCTCCAGTTCGATGTCACGGAAGGCACGGCCTGTCTCGTCACCTGTGGTAGGCAGGTTGTCATAATAGTGGGTAGAAGCCAGTTTCACGGTGAGCAGGTTCTTCTCGGCTGATGTGCCGCCGATGACAAAGGCGATGTGGTAGGGAGGGCAGGCAGCAGTGCCCAGAGTCTTCATCTTTTCTACCAGGAAGGGCACCAATGTGCCGGGATTCTGGATGCGGGCCTTGGTTTCCTGATAGAAATAGGTCTTGTTGGCAGAACCACCACCCTTGACCACGCAGAGGAACTTGTACTCGCAGCCCTCGGTGGCCTCGATGTCGATCTGTGCGGGCAGGTTGCAACGTGTGTTCACCTCGTCGTACATGTTGAGGGGTGCATTCTGCGAGTAGCGCAGGTTCTCCTGGGTATAGGTGTCATACACACCGCGTGATAGTGCCTCCTCGTCGCAGAAGCCGGTCCACACCTGCTGTCCCTTTTCACCGTGGATGATGGCTGTACCGGTGTCCTGGCAGAAAGGCAGTTTGCCCTTGCAGGCCACCTCGGCATTGCGCAGGAAAGTGAGAGCCACATACTTGTCGTTGTCAGAGGCCTCAGGGTCTGTGAGAATCTTGGCCACCTGCTCGTTGTGTGAGCGGCGCAGCAAGAAGTTGACATCGCGGAAAGCGGCATTGGTCAACATGGTGAGTGCCTCGGGAGCCACCTTCAGGATAGGTTTGCCCTCAAACTCACCCATAGAAACACCCTCTTTGCTCAAGAGGTAATACTCTGTCTCGTCTTTGCCCACTTGAAACATTGGGGCATACTTGAATTCTGGTGTATTTGCCATAAAGTTTATTTATTTGAGTTTTTCTGTATTGTCAATGTAACTTTTTGCAAAGTTAAGCCTTTTTTTTGAAATGCCACGGTTTTTATGGAAAATTGTATGGATAATGATGGATTGTCGGTATTTCTTTTGATTATTTTCGATAATCCCTAAATTCTTTTTCAAAATATCGTCAAGTCCGTCAAATGTTGTGTCAATAAATGTGTAGTATCATCACCTTCAAGCACTTTCATCTGCTGAATGGCAATCTGATTCAACTTTATCAATCGTTCGCCTTGGGGCAAGCCTTGGTCGATGAACACGGCATTCAGGTTTTCCATGTTCGACAGGCAGATCAACTCATTGATAGTGGCATAGTCGCGTATGTTGTCCTTCTTGTCGGCATTCACCTCACGCCATTGTTTTGCCGTCATGCCAAACATGGCAACATTGAGCACATCAGCCTCATTGGCGTAGATGATGCTTGCCTGCTGCGGTGTCACCTCTTCAGGGATAATATTGTGCTTGATGGCATCGGTGTGAATCCGGTAGTTTATCTTGGATAGTTCCCGCTTGGCAGACCAACTTAAAAGACGTTGTTCCTCCTCTTTTAGGCGTTGGAATTCCTTGACTATATAGACCTTAAATTCAGGACTTATCCACATTGCAAACTCAAAAGCAATACAAAGAAATCTGTAGAGCCATAAAATCATCAAATTTTCACTACAAACGATAAA
>SFEK01000101.1 GCA_004557285.1 Bacteroidales bacterium
TTCTGCAATAAAAAGAGCCAATATCTTTAAAAATATCTGATTTTTTTGTAGGTTATCCCACGATTTGAGACAACCTACATATAATTCTGCATCGGAAAGTAGTTTTAGTTTACTGCCGATTATATAATCCAGAAATACAGAACACATTAGCGTTCAGTGGATATTCACACATGCCAAGACATCAACATAGAATAAATTATTGTCACAAAAATCTGCAGCACCGGCCATAGATTAACTATTCTTTTTATAGCTCTGCACCGCCCAACATCCCATCAGTGTGCCAATGCCCGCGAGGGCTATGACCTGGTGGGCTGTTTCATGCAGTCCACCTCTGCGGATAAAGACGGTGCGGATGGCATCGATGAAGTAGTGCATGGGATTGATATAGGTGGTAAGATAGGCCCACTGAGGCATGGAGCGCGTGGGGGTGAAAAGGCCCGAAAGCAGCATGATGCTCACCACAAAGAACCACATGACGAATATGGCCTGCTGCATGGTGTCAGAGTAGTTGGACACGATGAGTCCAAACGATGAGAAGAACAGCGCCAGCAGCATGGCAAGCACATAGATGAGCCACACCGGGCCTGCAGGTGAGATATCATAGACAAGCCACGCCAACAACAGACATACGGTAATGACAAACAGCGCAATGAGCCAGTAAGGGATCAGTTTCGCCAGGATGAACGACCACTTTGAGACAGGTGTAACGTTGATTTGTTCGATGGTACCAGCCTCCTTCTCACCAACGATATTGAGTGTGGGCAGAAAGCCCGTCATCAGCATCATCACAATGGCAAACAGAGCAGGAATCATGAAAAGTTTGTAGTTTTGTTGCTTATTATAGAGGGTAAGCACGGAAGCTGCAGAGAACGTTGAGACAGGAGCACTGATTATCTGCGAGAGATAGGCACTACCCATCGAGCCCTTGGTGCCATTGACGGCATTGGCTGCGATGAGATACTTGCCATCACGAATCTCGAGGATAACATCGGCCCTACCCATTTCTATATCTTTCATGGCCTCAACATAGGTGTTTTTCTGTCCACCGAAGATGAAATAGTTGGAGGCTGCAATCTGCTGTACCAATCGCTGCGACTCCACGGTGTGGTCAATATCTACAACATCCACCACGATGTTCTTCACCTCCATCTGCATCACCCACGGCATCACGCACATAATCACGACAGGGAACATGATAATGAGTTTGGGCAGAAACGCATTGCGGCGTATCTGCAGGAACTCTTTTTGCAGGAGATATTTCAGTGTCATATCAATTATTCTAATCTTACATTAAACTTCTTCAGCGCTATGGCAAGCAGCACTACCGTCATCATTGCCAGCACAGTCACCTCGTGAGCCACTTCGCCTATACCCACACCCATAATCATCAGCTTGCGCATAGCCTCGATATAGTAGCGTGGCGGCACGACAGCTGATATCCATTGCAGGATGGTTGGCATCGACTCTACAGGAAACAGCATGCCCGACAGCATCATCACAGGCATCAACAGTACCATGGCCGACATCAACAGCGCTACAAGTTGCGTTTGTGCTATGTTGGAGATGAGTAGGCCTAACGAAAGTGCCAACAGAATATAGAGAGCGCTCACGGCTAATATCCAGAACAGCGAACCGGCCAATGGCACTCCCAACACGAAACGTGCCATCAACAAGATGGTGATGAGGATGCCGAAGGCCAGCACCAGATAGGGCACCGCCTTGGCGATAATCACCATCAATGGGCGCACAGGTGATACCAACAGCACTTCCATCGTACCTTTCTCTTTCTCACGGACAATCGAAATCGAGGTCATCATGGCACAGATGAGCATCAGTAGCATACCCATGATGGCTGGCACGAAGTTATAGGCCGACTTCATCTGAGGATTGTATAAAAGTGAAGAGCGAATGGTGAAGAGTGAAAAATTTGCTTCTGCCATGATTTGTTGGGCATAGGTGGTCCATTGCTGAGCCATATTGGGGTCGCTGCCATCAACCATCATCTGCATACCATGATTCCGCGCAAACACCAGCGCCATGTCAGCCTTCTGACTACGGATGAGCTGTTCGGCTTCCTGTGGCGTGTTCACCGTCTGCGTGATAATAAAATATTCCGATTGTGCCAGTCGTTCTACAGCCTGCTGTGTACGGGGCGACATTTCAGAGGTGACCACCACCGTGCGCACATTCTTCACATCAGTGGTGATGGCAAAGCCGAAGAGCAGCATCAACACCACAGGCATAACGAAGAGTATCAGCATCGTACGCTTGTCGCGCAGGATGTGCTTGGTTTCCTTGATTACAAATGCTATAAACTGTTTCATTGCTCTAAACGCTATACGATCAACTGTCACTACGGGTGGCTTGGCGGGCCAGATAGGTAAACACGTGGTCCATATCGGGTTGGTGGAAACGCTGTTTCAGTTCATCGGGTGTACCGAGTGCACTGATTTTGCCGTCAACCATGATAGAGATACGGTCACAATATTCCGCCTCGTCCATATAGTGTGTGGTTACAAAAACGGTGATACCACGACGGGCAGCGTCATAGATAAGTTCCCAAAACTGACGACGTGTGGCAGGATCGACGCCACCCGTAGGTTCGTCGAGGAACACCACACCTGGGTCGTGGAATATCGAGACCGAGAAGGCCAGCTTCTGCTTCCAACCTAATGGTAAAGAACCCACCAGATCGTCAGTGTGTTCTTCAAACTTCAACTGTTTCAGTACCTCGTCCATCTTCCTTGTTACTTCTTCCTTGTTCATGCCATAGATGCCGGCAAAGAGACGGATATTCTCGGCAACAGTCAGGTCTTCGTAGAGTGAGAACCGCTGCGACATATAGCCAATGTGCTTTTTGATTTGTTCATATTCCGTGCGGATGTCGTAGCCTACCACCCTACCCGTTCCACTGGTGGGCTGATTCAGGCCTGTCAGCATGTGCATCGCTGTGGTCTTGCCAGCACCGTTGGACCCTAAGAATCCGAAAATCTCGCCTCTCTTTACGCTGAATGAGATGTCGTCAACGGCATGGAATGAGCCAAAGGCTTTTACCAGATGTTCTACCTCGATGACATTCTCACTTGAACCTTGAACCTTGAACCTTGAACCATCCTCGATGCCTGGCGGGTTAAAGATACTGGCAAACCGGGTGAGGATATCATCGGGAGTGCCAATACCGCGCACCCTCCCTTGGTCTAGGAAAGCCACGCGTTCACAACAGCGCACTTCATCGAGATAAGGTGTTGAAGCCACGATAGTGATGCCACTTTGCTTCAACATCAGCAGCATCTCCCATAACTCCTTACGGCTCACAGGATCAACACCTGTAGTAGGCTCGTCGAGTAAGAGAACACTGGGCTGGTGTACCAATGCACACGAGAGTGCCAGCTTCTGCTTCATACCTCCCGAGAGAGCCCCCGCCTTACGGTCTTTGAAGCGTTCTATCTGCGAGTATATGGCCTTGATGGTGTCGTAGCCTTTTTCAACAGTAGTACCGAAAAGCGTAGCAAAAAAGTTCAGGTTCTCCTCGATGGTGAGGTCCTGGTAGAGCGAGAACTTTCCTGGCATATATCCCACCCTGCTGCGCACCTCGCGCATCTGCTTCACCACATCGTAACCATCTACCGCCACCGTTCCAACATCAGGCAGCAACAGGGAACAGAGGATGCGAAACAATGATGTCTTGCCAGCGCCATCGGGGCCAATCAGTCCGAAGACCTCGCCCTTGCCAACTGTAAACGATACATCGCTGAGTGCCTGCACCCGTCCGTACGATTTACTGATATTCTTTACATCAATGGCATTCATAATTGTCGATTATCAATTAGAATTTGACTTCGCCGTACATACCAATCTTCACGAATCCATCGTTTTTGATAGCCACCTTGACAGCATATACCAAGTCGGCACGCTCGTCATCAGTCAGGATGGTCTTAGGTGTAAACTCAGAACGAGACGATATCCAGCTGATTTTACCAGCATACTCCTTACGCTGTCCGTCGCCATAGTCGGCAAACACCTTTACCTGCTGGCCTATCTTGATGTTCTGCAACTGAGCAGAAGTAACGTAGGCACGCAGGTGCATCGACTCGGTATCGGCAATCTTAAACAACGGTTTACCAACACTCACATACTCACCCCGTTCAACATATTTCTCAAGTATGGTTCCCTTGGTGGGAGTCATGACGTGGCACTTGCGCAGCATATCCTGCAACTGTGCTTTCTGTACATCGGCAGCTGCTGTCTGCTTGTCGAGGGCATGAGTGCTGGTACTTAGCGATGATATCTGCGCATCCAACTGTTTCTGCAGCACCTTCACCTGACTTGTGGCATCGTCGAACATCTTCGAGGGGGCTGCCCCATCGGCTACCAGTTCGCGATAGCGCTGCTCGTCTTGTTGGGCCTTGGCCAACTGCTGGCGTGTGGCTGCTATCTGGCGTTCCATATCAGGCTTCTGACTCTGATACACCGCTTTGGTGGCATCCATCTGCTGAATCTTCAGCCATGTCTGTGTGGTGTCGATGAGCCCCACCTGACGAGTTGCCTCAATCATGTCACCTTCGTTCACATCGAACGACAGCAGTGTCCCACTCTGTTCGGCAAACACGGTGGTTTCGGTAGCCTCGAACGTACCCGTAGCATCGTAGTCTATCTCGTTGTTTCCGCAGGCTGCCACCATCAGCGCCACACCTGCCAGTATGAATCTTGTCGCTTTCATATTCGTGTAATTCGTTAAATTCGTGGTCAAAATGGATTGTTTGTCGTGTATTTGTTGTCATATATCTCTTTCAGCATCTCAATCTCGTGTACCGACTGTTGCACACAGGCCGCATTCTCCTGATTGATCTCGCGTACCAGATCGTTCACATCGATGATGCCGTGCGCCAGTTTCGATTCTGCCGCTTTTCTCACAGCCTGTCGCAGCGATATAATCTCGCCGTCTTGCGCCATCAGCTTCTGATAGCGCGCGATGTCCTCGTTCTGTTGAATCTGATCCAGATAATTATTGAAGAGGAACACCTCCCTACTGTTTTCCGTCATATTGCGCTGCAACTGCAACTTTGCCTTGTCGTTCTTGCGGGTATAGAGGGCACCGATATTCCATGTAATACGTGCGCCGATGATGCCGTTCCAGCTCCATTTATGGCGCATCATGTCCTCAAACATATTCATACCTGGATAACCATAAAATCCTTGTGCAAACACACCCACCTTCGGCATCAGCGCGGCGTTGAGTGCTTTTTCCTGAGCATTCAGCACGCTGAGCTGTGCATCCAGTGCCTTCAGTTCCGGACGACGGTTTTCAGCCATCACACCTCCACCATCAGCCTTCACCTGTGGTTTCCGTACCTCCGTCACCTCCATCCCACAAAATGTACTCAGCATGCGCTGTAACATCTGCTTCTGCGATGCCAGTTCGGTGGCTTTCTGTACTGCGTTGAGTCGCTCTGCTTTCACACTTTGCAGGTCGCTTTCGGCTGCTGTACCTCGTTTGGTCATCGACTCCAATTTGTTTTCGTTGCCTGCCAGCATTGTCTGCAAATCGTTGTTTAACTTGATCTGCTCATCTATCAACAACAATCCGAAATACATCTCATTCACACGCTTGCGAACATGATATATATTTACTTCGTTCTGCGCTGTTTGTACCTTGCCCTGTTCACGGGCTATACGTTTTTGACTACCTATAACACCACCGTCGTAGATGGTTTGCTGTACATCGATACCCACTCGGTACTGATCCTTCGTCAGCCCCTGCATATCGATACCCATACCGCTCATCATTGTTTTCATCTCATTGGGCCATGCCGTCACATCGCTCTGATATGTGGCCTGTGCCTGCGCTGATACTTGCGGTAGCCATCCCTTTTGGATGTTGACAATCGTCAACCGGGTGATCTTCTCAATAAGTCCATACTGCTGTATCAGCGGATAATTCTTCTCTGCCGCCTGCTGGCATTCGTCCAGCGTCTGCCCCAATGCAGACATCGGCAACATCAATAAAGCAATAACGATTTTCTTCATATCTTTTGTCATTGAATACTAGGTGCAAAAGTACATCGTTATTTTCATTTATGCGTTATCCGCAGGAATGCAAAAATGTTCTTTTTGTTCGTTTTATATAAAATCAGAACATTATTTCGCTAAAAATAATTATCTTTGCAAACAATAAGAACATATTATGAACAGGCAACCGCAACTGATGGACGTCACACGAATGCGCGATATCCTCACACCACACCTCTCGCAGATCCGAGAGCATGTATTCATGAATAGCGAACTGGCAATGGTCCGCGGCGATCACTCCGTGTTCAGTCTCCTGATGCACCAAAGACCGCCCTTCGCCATCAACGATTATCGCCTGGGCATTATCTTGAACGGTGAGGCTGACATCAACATCAACCTGCAAGACCGCCACCTCACCAGCGGCACACTCGTCTATTTCGGTCCCGGCACCATCATTCATCCTAAGTGCCTATCGCCCGACCTTCGCATCTTCGGCATTGGACTCTTTGCCAACTTCTCCATGCCCTTTGCGCATGGGCAGATGCCATCAGCCTTCAATGGTCAGGTGCGCGACTTCCAGTTGCCCGCCCATGAAGAGGATATTGCTACTGCCCGACATATACTGGACACTATCTGGCAAACGGTTCATACTGCCGACGACTATCATCGTCCCACCGTCACTGCCCTTGTAGCAGCCCAGATGCACCACTACGACCATCTGTTCCGTCAGCAGGCCGACCAACAGGCCAGCAATCGTTCACGCGAGCAGACCATCTTCGACCGCTTCCTCCAACTGGTCACCCAGCATTGTGACGAACATCACCAGATAGGCTACTATGCCGGGCGCATGTGTCTCACAGAGCGATACCTGAGCACCATCATCCGCCAAGCCAGCGGTACCACTGCCAAAGATTGGATAGACCGCGCCCTCATCACCCGCATAAAAATAGAACTGCGCCACACAGACAAGTCTGCGGCACAGATAGCTGAGGAGATGCACTTTGCCAACCCCTCGTTCTTCTCCAAATATTTCCGCCGCCTCACCGGCATGACTCCCGGTGAGTACAAATCTGTCAGTTGAGTGACTTTGTATTGAAAAGTAAATGCAACCCGCTTCGCCAAGAAAAGGCGTCTGAAGGTGAATGGACAGACAGGCTATCGCTCTATCTGTGCATGAAGATATGCAATGTACTTGTAGAAAAAAATGCAATGAGACTAACACCGAAAAGTTGAGAAAAACAACAAGCTTAAAAAATTGACTTCTTGACACGACTAATCTATGTCAAATTACATCCGAAAAGATATAATTTGTTAAGATTGGTCGTTTTTTATATTCGAAATGATGTAATTTTGAAATTTATTAGTAATTTTGCATCAGAAAGGATATAATATTGCATTACTTACTATAACCCCAAAGCAAAATTTCTATGGAAAGAACGCAATTATCACAGACGGTTAAGGGGCTCCGCAAGGAGTTCGGCATGACGCAGGAGGAACTCGCCATGAAGTCGGGCGTGGGCCTTAACTTCGTGCGCAATCTTGAGCAAGGCAAACCT
>SFEK01000102.1 GCA_004557285.1 Bacteroidales bacterium
CGAACCAAAGAAATTCAACAATATGTGCAGCAGTCGGCGACTGAGCAGAAAAAGCAGATTGAAGCTCTGAAAGCCAAGATTGAAGACACGCCCATTGACGAACGTGAAGGCATATTCAACCAGATTGACAAACTCGAAAAAGAAATTCTCGACATCTATGAGAAGGCACTTGATGAGGTGATGCCCGTGGCATTCAACATTGTCAAGGATACTGCCCGTCGTTTTGCAGAAAACGAGGAGATTGTCGTGACGGCTACAGACTTTGACCGCGACTTGTCCATCACCAAGGACTTTGTGCGCATTGAGGGCGACAAAGCCATCTACAGCAACCACTGGATGGCGGGCGGCAACGACATGACATGGGACATGGTTCACTATGATGTTCAGCTGTTTGGTGGCGTGGTGCTCCATCAGGGTAAGATTGCCGAGATGGCTACCGGTGAAGGAAAAACACTCGTGGCCACGCTTCCCGTGTTTCTCAACGCCCTGACAGGCAACGGCGTGCATGTGGTGACCGTCAACGACTATCTGGCCAAGCGTGACTCTGAATGGATGGGACCTCTCTATATGTTCAACGGGCTTTCGGTGGATTGCATCGACAAGCACCGCCCCAACACACCGGAACGCAGAAGGGCTTATATGGCAGACATCACCTTCGGTACCAACAACGAGTTTGGTTTCGACTACCTGCGCGACAACATGGCCATCTCGCCAGCCGACCTGGTGCAGCGCAAGCACAACTATGCCATCGTGGACGAGGTTGACTCGGTGTTGATCGACGATGCCCGTACACCGCTTATCATCTCTGGTCCCGTGCCTAATGGCGACGACCAGATGTATGAAGAATACCAGCCGCTGGTGGAACACCTGGTTGAGGTACAGCGCAAACTGGCCACACAGTTCCTTGCCGAGGCCAAACAGATGATCAACGAGGGTAGAGAGAAAAACGATGAAAAACTGCAGGAGCAGGGTTTCCTCTCGCTCTACCGTTCACATAAGGCGCTTCCAAAGAACAAGCCCCTCATCAAATACCTCTCTGAAGAAGGTATCAAGGCTGGTATGCTGAAGACTGAGGAGTATTACATGGAGAACAACAACCGCCGTATGCCGGAAGCTGTCAAACCGCTGTATTTCGTTGTCGATGAGAAACTCAACTCGGTGGATCTTACCGACAAGGGTACAGAATGGCTGGCCGCACAGGTGAACGACAAGGAGCTCTTTGTGTTGCCCGACATCACCTCGCAGCTGTCGGCCCTGGAAAACGAGAAAGACCTTGACGAGCAACAGAAGCTCGACATGAAAGATGAACTCTTCAACCACTATGCCGTACAGAGCGAGCGTGTGCACACCCTGCAACAGTTGCTCAAGGCTTATACCATGTTCAACAAGGATGATGAATATGTGGTGATGGACGGTGAGGTGAAGATTGTCGATGAACAGACGGGCCGTATCATGGAAGGCCGCCAGTGGAGCGACGGTCTGCACCAGGCGGTTGAGGCCAAAGAGCATGTCAGGGTAAAGGAAGCTACACAGACCTTTGCCACCATCACGCTGCAAAACTACTTCCGCATGTACCACAAGTTGGCAGGTATGACCGGTACGGCAAGTACAGAAGCCGGTGAGTTGTGGGACATCTACAAGCTCGACGTGGTGGAAATTCCCACCAACAAGCCTGTATTGCGCAACGACATGGACGACAGGGTTTACAAGACTGCCCGCGAGAAATACAACGCCGTGATTGAGGAAATCGAGGATATGAGAAACAGCGGCCGCCCATGTCTGGTGGGTACCACTTCGGTTGAAATCTCAGAATTGCTCAGCCGTATGCTCAACCTGCGCCGCATTCCTCATTATGTGCTCAACGCCAAGCTGCACCAGCAAGAGGCCAACATCGTGGCAGAAGCCGGCAAGAGCACCATGGGCAGGGTGTGGACGACAAGCGACGGAAGGGCCTTCAGCGACAAGGCTACGGCCATGAAATACAAGGAAATCATCGACCAGGAAAATGCCGGGAGCAAGAAGAAGAAGAATGCCGCCCCCATTACCATCAGCGAGGAACAGCGGCTGCTGGGTGCGGTGACCATCGCCACCAACATGGCGGGTCGTGGTACCGACATCAAGCTGTCTGCTGAAGTGAAGGCAGCAGGCGGTCTGGCCATCATCGGTACAGAGCGTCATGAGAGCCGCCGTGTGGACAGGCAGTTGCGTGGTCGTGCCGGTCGTCAGGGCGACCCGGGTAGTTCGGTGTTCTATGTGAGTCTTGAAGACAAACTGATGCGTCTGTTTGCCAGCGAGCGCATAGCCAGGGTAATGGACCGTCTTGGTTTCCAGGAAGGTGAACGTATCGAAAGCCCCATCGTCACCAAAAACATCGAGCGTGCGCAGAAGAAGGTGGAGGAAAACAACTTCGGTATCCGTAAGCGTCTGCTGGAATATGATGATGTGATGAACAAACAGCGTACCGTGATTTACGGCAAGCGTCGCCACGCCTTGATGGGAGAACGCATCGGAATGGATATCACCAACACCATCTGGGACCGCGTGGTGCACATCATCGAAAAGAACGACTACGAGGGATGCAAAGACGACTTCATGAAGGTGTTTGCCATGGAATGTCCGTTCTCGGCCGAGGAGTTTGAGAACGAGCATAGGGATGCTCTCGAAGAAAAGGCATTCCAGATGGCCATGGATTCTTTCAAACGCAAGACTGACCGCATCCAGACCGTAGCCTTCCCCGTCATCAAGGATGTATATGAAAATCAAGGCGACCGCTTTGAGCGCATCATGGTGCCCATCACCGACGGCAAACGCATCTACAACATCCCCTGCAATCTGAAAGAGGCCTACGAGACCGAATGCAAGAGCGTGGTGAAACAGTTTGAAAAGAACATCCTGCTGCACACCATCGACGAGTGCTGGAAAGAAAACCTGCGTGCGCTTGACGAACTGAAACATAGTGTTCAGAATGCTTCGTACGAGCAGAAAGACCCATTGGTGATCTTCAAACTTGAGAGTGTGAAACTCTTTGACGATATGGTTGACCAGATGAACAACCGCATCGTTGGTGTACTTTCAAGAGGACAGATACCTGAAATGCAACAGGAAGAGGTGCACGAGGCCGCTCCTGAACAGAAGAGCCAGCGCTACACAGAGCAGAAAGATGAGCTGAACGACCCCGCACAACAGGCAGCAGCACATCATGACACCCGTGAGAGCGCAGAACCACGACGCCAGATGCCTATCCGCAAAGACAAGTTACCAGGAAGAAACGACCCATGTCCATGCGGCAGCGGAAAGAAATTCAAAAACTGCCACGGCAAAGGCATCGTTTAAACCATGAACCATCATGAGGGTGCATCTACAGTCATCACAAGCTGGTGATACACCCTCATTCATGTAATACTTTCAAGAATATGGAAATACACATCCAAGGACTCATCAAAAAATTTGGCGAGAAGACTGCCGTTGATGTCAGCGAATTCAACATTCACCACGGAGATATCGTAGGTCTGGTAGGTAACAACGGTGCAGGAAAGACCACCTTGTTCCGTATGCTGCTCGATTTGATCAAAACCGATGGAGGACAGGTGACCATGACACCCGCTACCAGCGATGGCACACCGGCGGCTCCCATCAACCCGGCCTCGTCGGAAGACTGGAAAACCATCACCGGTGCCTATATCGACGAGGGCTTCCTCATCGATTTCCTTACCCCCGAAGAGTATTTCCAATTTGTGGGCAAGGTCAACCACCTGAGCAAGGAGGAAACAGAAAACCGTCTGCAAGAATTCAACCACCTGATGAATGGCGAAATATTGGGACAGAAAAAACTCATCAGAAACTTCTCTGCCGGAAACAAACAGAAAATCGGCATCATCTCTGCCCTGCTCAACTATCCACAGCTGTTGATTCTTGATGAACCCTTCAACTTCCTTGACCCTACGGGACAGAACAACCTGAAACATCTGCTGACGGAATACAACGCCCGCACAGGGGCCACCATCCTCATCAGCAGCCATAACCTTACGCACACGGTGGATATATCCAACAGGATTGCCCTGTTGGAAAAAGGCGTGGTCATCAAAGACATGACCAACAACAACGGTAGCGCAAAGGCTGAACTTGAAGAGTATTTCATGCACCAGGAGAACCAGGAACAATGATACAGAAATATCCTTCACAACTATTTGAGAAAGCGGTGGGAGAATTTGCTGGTCTACCCGGCATCGGTCATAAAACGGCACTCCGACTGGTGCTGTTCATGCTCCGACAATCTCCCGAAAAAGTGGAGCAGTTTGTCAAGACAATCAGCGACATGAAACGGGAAATCAAATATTGCAGGATATGCCACAACATCAGCGACCACGAGATCTGCCCCATCTGCTCCGACAGCAAAAGAGACGACACCACAGTTTGCGTGGTGGAGAATGTGCAGGATGTGATGGCCATAGAGAACACTCAACAGTATCATGGATTATATCATGTTCTTGGAGGTGTCATTTCGCCCATGGACGGCATTGGTCCTAATGACATCCAGATAGAAT
Organism: Bacteroidales bacterium; assembly: GCA_004557285.1. GTDB lineage: Bacteria > Bacteroidota > Bacteroidia > Bacteroidales > Bacteroidaceae > Prevotella. Next base: position 4,545 of record SFEK01000102.1, read on the forward strand.
CACTCGTGCAACGTGTGGAAGAAGGTCATGTCAAAGAAGTCATTCTGGCATTGAGCTCTACCATGGAGGGTGATACGACAAACTTCTTCATCTACCGCAAACTGGCTGCCACCAACGTGCGGCTTACTGTGATTGCACGGGGAATATCGGTTGGAGACGAACTGGAATATACCGACGAGGTGACTCTCGGGCGTTCTATCGTCAACAGAATACCTTTTGAAGAAAAATAACCATCGCAACAATGAAAAAAACACAACGCACGTTGTTGGGCATGATGCTCGGCAGCATAGGCATCTCACTTTTGCTGGTTCTTCTTTACGAAACCGACATCTTCTTGTCAGGCACATCCACCGACAACAAGAGTGCAGAATTTCTTACAGTAACCTTCATGGAACTGCTCACCATCTGCCTCATCCCGTTGTCGCTGCGCTTGTTTAAATTCAAGCATATCCACAGGCAACTCACCACAGGCAAAGCCTCCAAACTGTTGGTTTGGGGCACGTTGCGCATGGTGATGCTCTGTCTGCCCATGATGGTCAACACGCTGTTGTATTATCTTTTCATGAATGTGGCTTTCGGGTATATGGCATTAATCGGTCTGATAAGTCTTACATTCATTTACCCCAACATGCAAAGATGCATATCTGAAACGAGCCAAAAGCAATGAAACTTTCTGTTATCATAGTCAGCTACAACGTCAAGTATTACCTGCAACAATGCATTGAGAGTGTACGTCGGGCCATCAACGGTATCGATGCTGAAATCTGTGTCATCGACAACCACTCGCGCGACAACACGGTGGGCTATCTTCGTAAGCACAACAAAGACTTGCGCATCATTGCCAGCAACCACAACAATGGTTTTGCACGAGCCAACAACATCTTTATCCAACAGACAGAAAGCGAATATGTGCTGCTGCTCAACCCCGACACCATCGTAGGCGAGGAGGTGTTGCACGAGTGCATACAATTCATGGATTCTCACCCCCAAGCTGGCGGTCTGGGCGTAAGAATGTTGAAGGTGGATGGCAGCGATGCCATGGAAAGCCGACGCGGGCTCCCCACCCCGATGACCTCGTTCTACAAGATGTGTGGACTCTGCAACCGTTTTCCAAAGAACAAGCTGCTGGGCAGATATTATATGGGCTACCTGCCCTGGGACCAGCCGGGGCAAATTGAAGTGATTAGTGGCGCCTTCTTCTTCATGCGCCGTGAGGCCATTGAAAAGGCGGGATTGCTGGACGAAGACTTCTTTATGTATGGCGAGGACATCGACCTCTCCTACCGCCTGCTGAAGAATGGATACCAAAACTGGTATCTGCCTTTGAAAATCCTACACTACAAAGGAGAGAGCACACAAAAATCTTCGTTCAGATATGTCCATATCTTTTATGAGGCTATGCTCATCTTCTTCAAAAAACATTACGGGCACACGAGATTCTGGCTTACTGTCCCCATCAAGACGGCCATATACATGAAGGCCAGCTTTGCGCTGATCAGCACATGGCTGGAACAGACACGCAAGACTTTGGGCTTCTCGTATTTCAGAAACAAGAAAAGGGCACACTATATCTTCCTTGGCAATAATGCCAGTATCAAGAAATGCAAACAAATCGTACAGCGCAACGGCTTGTGGGCAAAATATGTGGTGTGCAACGAAACCACTCACCCCAACGGGCACCTGGACATGGCAGACATCAACGACGCCAAGCATATCACCTATGTGGTCTATGACACCAAGGCATTCAGCTATGCCAATATCCTGAACATCTTTTCGCGCCGCCCTGAATTCAACGTGCATATAGGTACATTCAATCCGGATAAAGGCATCATCATCACCGACAGAGAAGCCATCAACTAATATATATAATAAGGTATGACAGCAAAACAACTGCCGGCAATTCATCTGAGGGCCATCGAACCCGAAGATCTTGATGTGCTCTATGCTATCGAGAACGACCACCAACTTTGGAATGTCGGTGAAACCAATGTACCCTATTCACGTTATGTGCTCTACGACTATCTTTCCAACACCAAGAACGACATCTATGCCGACCGCCAGGTGCGCATGATGATCGAGAACGACCAGCATCAATCCGTGGGCATTGTTGACATCATCAATTTTGACCCCAAACATCAGCGGGCCGAAATTGGCATAGTGATCATGAACCCATTCAGACATCAAGGTCTGGCACAGGCCACCTTGGAACAAATCAAAGAATATGCCCTCTACACATGGCATCTGCATCAGCTTTATGCCTATATCAGCAGCAACAATACCACATCCATCAATCTCTTCAAAAAATGTGGTTTCACCAGCTCTATCCTGCTTAAAGAGTGGTTATTTGATGGTAAAGCATACCACAATGCGGTATTGATGCAACTTTTTCTATAAAAAATCGTCCAAACATTTGGTGATTCAAAAAAAAGTGCGTACCTTTGCAACCGCAATTGAGACAGATACGACAAGGTGCGTTAGTTCAGCCTGGTTAGAATGCCTGCCTGTCACGCAGGAGGTCACGGGTTCGAGTCCCGTACGCACCGCTGAAAATAACAAAGGTTTTGAAGCAAGTCTTCAAAACCTTTTTTGTTGTTAAACGCAGTAGTACTTACCTTGCCAACGAAGTACTACTTACCTTGCCAACGAAGTACTACTTACTTGGCCAACGAAGTACTACTTACTTTGCCAACGAAGTACTACTTACTTTGTCATTGAAGTACTACTTACTTTGCCATTGAAGTACTACTGTGATTATTCAGTTCCGTCAATCTCATCTCAACCCCTCAATATCTATCTTATATACCTTAATTCCGCAACACTTTGATTTAAATTAATTTATAAGTTCCTGAGCAACAAAAAGTTGCCCAGGATTTTGCCGTGTCAGATTTTTCACTTATCTTAGTGTTGCAATTAGAAAACAAGCGAAAATCGTAACAAGGCATGGCAAAGGTACAAATA
>SFEK01000103.1 GCA_004557285.1 Bacteroidales bacterium
TGATTGGGGGGAAACGAGTTTGCTCGTTCCCCCCAATCCAATTTATCATTTACAATGATCAACGACACCATTTGTACATGATACATTCAAACATTGGACATTGATTATTGTTTTTCGAGTCTTGTTGATGCACCAGTATAGATGTATTGGAAACCGGCATACCACAATGTCCAATTGCTGAGTGTTATGGTGTAGCACTCATCAAACGTGGCTACCACGGCCTGTTGGGCATTGTCATAGCGCCAAGTGTACATGGGAAAACCTACGCCATAAAAACCACTACCACTGGTATATCTGGCACGACCGTCAAGCACATTATACTTTATTGTCGCGCATTAATGCTAACCAATCTTAATTCCACGCCCATTCCGCCTTATCCAAAGCATAGAGTACTTACATTATTATGGACATTATAATAATTATTGGGGGTCGACATCAAAGTAGATTTGCAGCAGCGAATGGCCGGGGTGCTGCATGAGCCATGTCTTGGCCTGCTGAAGATATTTGCGCACACGGGGCAGGTCGATGCCCGGCTCCAACTTGAGCATGAGTTTGCGGATGTGCAGCTTCTTGACACGGCTCACCTCAGGGCGATCGGGTCCCAGCACACGGGAGCCAAACCATGAGCGGAGTTGCTCGCCCAACATCATGGCGGCCTTGCCCACCACCACATCATCGGTATGTTTCAGATAGATATACACCAGGCGGCAGAAGGGTGGATAGCCAAAGGTCTTGCGCTCTTCCAACTGGTCGGCGAAAAACGAGGCATAGTCGTGGCGCACCACTTGGGTGATGACTGGCAACTGCCCACTCTTGGTCTGCAAGATGACCACGCCGGGGCGGTCTTTCCGTCCGGCACGTCCTGCCACCTGCAACATCATCGTGAACGCATGTTCGTAGGCACGGAAGTCGGGATAGTTGAGCATACTGTCGGCATTGAGGATGCCCACCACCGACACCTTGGCAAAATCAAGACCTTTGCTGACCATCTGTGTGCCCACCAGCACATTGGTGCGGCAGGCTGAAAAATCGCTGATTATCCGCTCGTAGGCATCACGGCTGCGAGTGGTGTCGAGGTCCATACGCGCCACCTTGGCATCGGGGAAGAGGTTCATCACCTGGTCTTCGATCTTCTCCGTGCCATAACCACGACCACGCAAGTCGCGACTGCCACAGCAGGGGCACACCTCGGGTACGCTGTAAGTGGCTCCACAATAGTGGCAACTGAGCATGCCCAGGTGTCTGTGCAGCGACAACGACACATCGCAATGATCGCAATGGGGCACCCATCCGCAGGCGTGGCACTCTACCACCGGGGCAAAGCCTCGGCGGTTTTGAAACAGCAGCACCTGCCTGCCGCTGTCCAGCGCCTGTCGCATGGCGGCAAGCAACTGGGGCGAAAACATGCCTTCCATCATCTTTCTGCGCTGCAAATCCTTGACATCCACCACTTGTATGGCGGGCAACTGCATGTCGTTGTAGCGCGTGGCAAGGGTCGTCAGTCCGTATTTGCCCTGACGGGCATTGTAATAGCTTTCTACCGAGGGGGTGGCCGAACCCAAGAGGGTCTTGGCACCATACTGTCGGGCGAGCATGATGGCCACGCTGCGGGCATGGTAGCGGGGGGCCGGGTCTTGCTGTTTGAATGATGTCTCGTGTTCTTCATCAACGATAACCAGTCCTAATCTGCTGAAAGGAAGCAGCACCGCACTGCGGGCACCGAGAATCACGTCGTAGGGTTGTGCCGACAACTGCTTGTGCCATATTTCCACCCGTTCGGCATCAGAATACTTGGAATGGTAGATGCCTAAGCGTGATCCAAACACCCGCTGCAGCCGTTGGCGCATCTGCACGGTCAATGCAATCTCGGGCAACAGATATAGCACTTGCTGCCCCTTGTCTAAAGCCTGCCGGATGAGGTGGATATAGATTTCGGTCTTGCCGCTTGAGGTGACACCGTGCAGCAGTACCACGTTTTTGCTTTGCCACTGCCGGCAGATGCTGTCGTAGGCCTGCTGCTGGGCGGCGCTCAGCGGTTTGGCGGCATCCAACTGTGGTGGCGTGGCATCGTTGAGCCTGCCCACCTCGTGATGGAAGGTGGTGAGCACGCCCCTTTGCACCAGTTGGCGAAACACAGCAACAGAGACGTGCGACTCGTTGAGCAGCTCGTCGCGCGACAGGGATGCGCCCCACTGGCTCTCGGTAGGCTGTTCATCGGGACGGATATCGGCCATGCGCAGGAAGGTGTGCAACAGGGCCAATTGCTTCTCTGCCCGCTTCATGCCGTCCATGGCCAGTTGCAGAGCCCTGGCTTGCCGCCATCGGGGGGCAAGGGCAACATGCACCTCGGTCTTGGGTTTATAGGCTCCAGTGGTTTTCATGCCTCCCGGCAGGGCTGCATCATACACCTCGCCTATCGACGAGAGATAATAATCGGCCATCCACCGCCACAGTTGCAACTGCCTGTCGGACACCACCGCTGCATCATCGAGCACCATGTTGATGGGTTTCACCTTGAAAGGGGGAGTGATGTCGTGGACCGCAGAAATCAGCCCTACACATATCTTGCTTCTACCAAATGGTACAAGCACACGCTTGCCTTGACCTATACTCTGCTGCATGGCGTGGGGAACAGAATAGGTGAACAACTGGTCTAAAGGCAGGGGCAATATGACATCCACATATATCATGATGTGCAAAATTACGCATTTCCCTGCGAACATACAAGAGAATTGACCATAAAAAAAGGGACTATCCTCACGGACAATCCCCCAACAACAACTTAAACAATTAATTTAGTGTATAGAAAACTAATATAAATCTTTGGCGAAGGTACGACTTTTTTCTCATATTTGTACATTACACATTGATTATTTAAGGTACTTTAAGGAAAAAGTCTTGACCACCTTACCCTCGTAGGTGTTGATGCTCACCTGCAGACTGTCATCGGCCGTCAAGGATTCGGGGATGAACGGTATGGAGAGACTGATATAGAGCTTGGCCGAATAATACTCGGGCACACCGTTCTGGTCGTGGTACAACCTCAGTTTGGCCGTTCGCCTGCCGTCGTCGCCCTGTGACACACCGTCGAATATCCAGCCCACCACCTGGCTTTCCATGGCTCCATCCACCGTACCGGTCTTCACATCCAGGTCAAAGTTGACATACTTGCCGTTGCTGCTCGGCCAAGCACTCTGAAACACCACTGGGTCGGTTTTCGGTTTCAGTCCGTAATGCCCCGGACGATAGACTTTAGGATTTTGAACGGGAAGCACACTGAGGGGCAAGATGTGGGCAGAACCATCTTCGTTGACCTCTTGATTATAATACAGCAGGGCACGATACACCGAGTCGGGGGTGGTGGTCCACGAGGTCTTCAGCCTACGGGCCAACTGCAGGTGTTCGCCATCATCGGTCAGCGCCGACACCACATACGACTCGTTGTCGGTGGAGGCCTCAACGAAATCGGCACGCAGATACGACAGACTGCCGTCGCCCGTATGATAGGGGTCGCTGCTGCACGCCGCCAAGCACAAGACAAGCCACAGCCAATGAAAGAAGGTCTTCGCAGTCATGGTCTTCTGGTGTGTTCTATTCTTTTCCATCGTAAGTTTTACATTTGTGGGTCTTATCTCGTTTGCATGATATGTGATCAGAGCAAACGAATAGGACCCACCTTTAATCTTTTCCGTCACCGGGTGGCCTTGAGATGGTTCACCACAGGATTGGCATACATCTTCAGCATACACTGGCGCAGATAAGGTTCGTCTTTGTCGGGCAAGACAATCTTTGACAATTGTGCATCGAGATAGGCGGCAAACTGCTCCTCGTCGTGTGCAGTGTATTGCGCACTATGGTCTTTTGAACCGTTGAGCATGTCGAGTGCCACATAGTTGCAGGGATAGAGGCGGTAGTTGCGGTGAATCTCCTGGTCGATGTGTGCGGCGATGATGTCGAATATCTCGGTTTTGGGCGTGGCAGGGTCGAGCTGCTCGAGCCATTGGTCGATGCATGGTGCTGCATGATAATGAATGCGCCCTTTGTAGCCCATGATGCCCGTCTGCATGCTGACGACATCATCCTGCTTTGACTTCTTCCAGCCGGGCACGTCGCGCTTCAGCTGGAACTCCTGCGCCTTGAGCCAGTCGCACGGGTCGTATTCGTAGGAGATGGCCAAGGGCACGATGTGCAGGGCCGATAGCCGTTGCTGCACGCTGCCACGCTGGCCGCCAAAAGCCATCATCTTGAGGATGGCTGGCTGTGTCAAGTCGTCAGAGTCTTTGGCACGCCCTTCACGCTGTGCAATCCAGATATTGTCTTGCTTTTCCTCGATCACGAAGTGCATGTAGTCGGACATGAGTTTGCTTGACGCCAGCGTCTCTCTCGGCGACAAGCCACGGCGGACAATGAACGACTTGTTGACGCGAACCAAATCCTTTACCCAAGGCAGCGAGAGGAGGTTGTCGCCGATGGCTATCTCGCAGGTGGTGGGAAAATGGTGGTCGATGAGCATCACGGAGAGCAAGGCCGAGTCGAGCACAATGTCGCGGTGGTTGCTCACAAAGGTGTAGCGGTGCTGCGCACTGACGGCCGTCGTGTCCATCGTGCATCCTGCCGATGCCTTGTCGAGCAGACGATGCAGGAAACCGTGGCACAAGCGCATCTGGAACTCCAGGTTGGTGTGGCACGAGCGTATCAGTGCTGCAAGCTGGTCAAACGGCACGTCGGGCATGGCATAAGCCATCACCGCACGAAACTGTGGGTCGGCCAACAGACGGTCGTATACCTGGGGCAATTCTTCAGGCTCAAAGGGCCTGATATCGTCAAACGCTGCTGGTATTTTCATGGCTTATGGTTTTATTCCACTCTGAATTGGTTTTCCACAATGTCGGTGAGCACATCGGTCATGCTCAGTCCGGCGGCACGCACCTGCTGCGGTATAAAACTGGTGGCTGTCATGCCTGGGGTGGTATTCACCTCAATCATATTCACCTTATCAACCACCTCACCGTTTTCGTTTTTCTCGTGACTGATGATGAAGTCGATGCGTATCATGCCGTTGCAATGCAGGATGTCGTAGATATGACTGGTGATCTGGCTCACGCGGCGTGCCGTTTCTTCAGGTATTCTTGCCGGGGTGATTTCCTGCACTTGCCCGTTGTATTTGGCATCATAGTCAAAAAACTCGCGTGTGGTCACCACCTCAGTGGCGGGCAACACCACGCTCTTGTCACGGGTCTTGTAGCAACCGATGGATATTTCCGTGCCCTCGACATATTGTTCAACCATCACATCCTCGCTCTCCAGCAGCGCCTTGCGTATGGCAGGGGCCAGCTGGTCTTTATTCTTCACCTTTGACACGCCAAAACTGCTACCGTCGGCTGCCGGTTTCACAAAGCAGGGCATACCGATACGCGCTTCTATCTCGTCGTCGCTCACCAGTTCTTCATACCCTTTGCGTATGAGCAGACTGTCGGGCACACGCACTCCATAGCCACGCAGGTATTGGTTGAGTACAAATTTGTTGAAGGTTAGAGCCTCGACCAGTACTCCACTGGTGGAGTAAGGCAGATGAGCCAATTCGAAGAATCCTTGCAGAATGCCATTCTCACCTGGTGTGCCATGGATGGTGATGTAGGCATAATCGAACTGCACAAAGCGTCCGTTCTCCATAAAAGAAAAATCGTTGCGGTCGATGGGCGCCGTGGTGCCGTCGGCCAGTTCCACATGCCAGTCGGCACCTCTCACAACGACGATATAGACATCGTAACGATTCTTGTCGAAGAAGGAATAAAGCCCTTGTGCCGAACGCAAAGACACTTCATACTCTGATGAATCGCCACCGCAGACAATGGCGATTGTCCTTTTTAGATTTTTCATTTGCTTTATTTTATTTAGATGGGTTCTTGTTTACGGTATATTGTATTCATGTACATTCATATAGTTTCTCCAGCGTTCGATGAGCTCCGACATGTCTGGTGGCAGTTCTGACGTAAAGTCCATCTGCCTGCCCGTGACGGGGTGCACAAATCCAAGCGTGCGTGCGTGCAATGCCTGACGCGGACAGATTTTCATGCAGTTTTCGACAAACTGACGGTAACTGCCCGTGCGGTTGCCCCGCAGGATAACATCGCCGCCGTAACGCTCGTCGCTGAACAGCGGGTGGCCGATGTGCCGCATGTGGGCACGTATCTGATGGGTGCGGCCTGTTTCGAGCACACATTCCACCAAGGTCACATAACCAAATCGCTCAAGCACTCGATAATGGGTGACGGCAGGCTTGCCTATTTCCGAACCGGGCTCAAACACTGCCATGCGCAAGCGGTCTTTGGGATCGCGCCCGATGTTGCCCTCTATACGCCCACTGTCGGCCGTGAAGTTGGCCCACACCAATGCGTTGTAGCTGCGGTGCGTGGTCTTGTTGAAAAACTGCACGCCCAACTTGGTCTTGGCATTGGGGGTCTTGGCCACGACGAGCAGTCCGCTGGTGTCTTTGTCTATGCGGTGCACCAATCCCACCTCGGGGTCGTTGGGGTCGTATGCCGGCAGGTCGCGCAGGTGCCAGGCAATGGCATTGACCAGCGTGCCGTGATAGTTGCCGCATCCTGGGTGCACCACCATGCCCGCAGGCTTGTTGATCACCATCAGTTCATCGTCTTCATACACGATGTCGAGCGGGATGTCTTCGGGGTCTATGCTATTGTCGTAGTGCGGACGGTCAAGCATCAGCGTGACCACATCCCCCGGCCTCACCTTGTAGCTGCTCTTCACCGCACGGTCGTTCACATGCACAAAGCCCGCATCCGCTGCACGCTGAATACGGTTGCGACTGGTGTGCTGCAGTTTTTCCATCAAAAACTTGTCGATGCGCAGAGGCACCAGCCCCTTGTCGGCCACAAGGCGCAGATGCTCGTACAGCTGTTGCTGCTCATCGTCCAGTTCGGTGATATCCTGTATCTCTTGTTCTGTCATTATAGATATATATATAAATATGTGGCGTCACTATTCAGGCCCGTCAACCACCTCAAAGTCGTCTTCTGTGCCTGTCACAGCGTCGCCTGTCCCCGTGCCGTAGTCAGTGCCATGGTCAAAGAAGATGGAATCGCCATAACTGCCAGGATCGGTATACATCACATCAGAGTCATCGTCCATCATGCCGTCTCCCACCTGTATGCAAACCAAGTCGTTCACCGACACCCGTTGTCCGTTCTGCAGATGCCTGCCCTTGCTCACCACGCCATACACCCAGTCTTTCTCTCCGGGAACAAGTTGTGGTTCGCCCACCTTGAATCCCATGGCCATCAGTTTGGCACGAGCCTCACGGTAGGAGCAGTTGTCGATGATGTCGGGTAGCGACACCATGGGCGAATGTGACGAATTGATGACCACATACACCACACGCCCACCTTT
>SFEK01000104.1 GCA_004557285.1 Bacteroidales bacterium
AAGTAATATGTTCTGCAATATCCTCCAAATGTTTTGGCAAAAAAAGGACTTGAAAACTGCCGATTTAACTAACAATTAACAATACACCCCTATTTCAAGATGTTTTGTAAACATATTTTCAGAAATAGCCAACGAAAAAAGAATGGATTTATTTTGTATTACAAGGCAAAAGGCGTATCTTTGCAAACACTTAGGATTTCCCCCACTCATCAGGAGGAAATGCCGCCATCAACGACATTATATATATAATAAGGTATAATCTGAATATGGATACATTGAAAAAGGCTTTTGCTTCAAAGCTGCTGAAGATAAAAGCAATCAAACTGCAGCCCAACGACCCGTTTACATGGGCCTCGGGATGGAAATCCCCGTTTTATTGTGACAACCGCAAGACCTTGTCTTTTGCCGACCTGCGCAATTTCGTGAAACTCGAACTGGTTCATGCCATCCTTGAACACTTCCCCGAAGCCGAGGCTGTGGCCGGTGTGGCCACAGGGGCCATTGCACAAGGTGCCTTGGTGGCCGACGAACTGTGCTTGCCTTTTGCCTATGTGCGCAGTAAACCCAAAGACCACGGCATGGGCAACCTCATTGAAGGCGAACTGCCCAAGGGTGCCAAGGTGGTGGTGGTAGAAGACCTCATCTCTACAGGCGGCAGCAGCCTGAAGGCTGTCGAGGCCATACGCCAGGCCGGCTGCGAGGTGGTGGGCATGGTGGCTTCCTACACCTACGGATTCCCCATCGCCGAGCAAGCATTTGCCGATGCCGGTGTCAAACTGGTGACACTCACCGATTACGAAAACGTGGTGGCAGAGGCTCTGGAAACCGGCTACATCAGCAATGCCGACGTGGACCTGCTCCACGAGTGGCGCAAAGACCCCGCAAACTGGAAGAAATAAACCCGTCAAGAATAACTTATGAGCAGCAAATTTGAAAGTGGAGTGAAACAGATACCCTACACCCAACAACAGGTATATGCCAAACTCAGCAATCTGGAAAATGTGGAAAAGGTGAAAGACCGTGTGCCGCAGGAATACATCAAAGACATGATGTGCGACCGCGACAGCGTGTCGGTCAATATCCCGCCCGTGGGCATGGTGACCCTTGTCGTGGTTGAAAGAGAAGAGCCCAAGTGCATCAAGTTTGGAGGCAAAGACACTCCCGTCGACTTCAACCTCTGGATACAGCTCCTGCCTGTAACCGACGAGACATGCAAGATGAAAGTCACCTTGAAGGCCGACATCCCCTTGTTCCTGCGCCCCATGGTGGGCAGCAAACTCGAAGGCGTGGCCGACCAAATTGCCGACGTGCTTGCCACCCTGCCCTACGAATAAGGCATTTTCCTGACACCAACAAGTGATGACCCTATGAAAAAAAGCATTTTTCATTCGGCTATGCTTGCGCTTGCGGCCTTCGGCTTGCTGTGGAGCATCACCTCATGCGATGATACCGAATACGAATTCAGCAACTATCCCTGCTACTTCGTGTTCGACAACACGGCAAGCCGAAGCCCTATGCTGGCAACGGCCATGAACCCCCTCTCGCCCGGAATATTCTGCCACATCAGCGTGAGCGGCAAATATTTCGTGTTCAACACCAATGCCACCTCTGCCACCACCGAGCGTGTGGCCTTCAACGCCATCGACGAGCAACGCTCGCTGCGGCTTGGTGCCTACAACGAGAGCGGCATCATCGTGGGCTATGGCAACCTCAACGCACCACCCACCTTCTATGCCTACGACAACCAGTGCCCCAACTGCTACGAAGAGTCCAACCTGCCACGCTACCCGCTGACCATGCTCACCACCGGCAAGGCCAAGTGCAACAACTGCCACAGAGAATACGACATGAACAACGGCGGCATCGTGTCAAAAGGCGACAACGGACGTAAATTAATACGCTACAAAGCCTCAACAACAGGTGTACAAGGCATACTTTCGGTGGTTAATGGCTGAGATTGTATTAAAATGTGTAAATTAGTTTGCGCTTTCACAAAATAAGACTATCTTTGCATGAAATTTTGCGGAAATAGCTCAGTTGGTAGAGCACAACCTTGCCAAGGTTGGGGTCGCGGGTCCGAGTCCCGTTTTCCGCTCTAAGGCGCCGCAATGGTGGAATTGGTAGACACGAGGGACTTAAAATCCCTTGGCCAGTAATGGCTGTGCGGGTTCGAGTCCCGCTCGCGGCACAATATTCTAAAATCCTTTCATTATGAAAAAAAATCTGATCTTATTCCTTTCGGCAGCATCTGTGATAGCAATGTCTTCCTGCTCATCCAAGCTGGGAGAACTCTCTGCCGACAATTTCAATGTTAATCCCAACCCTCTCGAAGCAAGAGGCGGACAAGTACCCGCAACCATCAACGGTACTTTCCCTGAGAAGTACATGAAGAAGAAGGCCGTAGTAACCGTTACTCCCGAGTTGCGCTATGGCAACGGACAGGTGGCTGTAGGACAGCCTGCCACATTCCAGGGCGAAAAAGTACAGGGCAACGACCAGACCATTTCCTACAAGGTAGGCGGCAACTATACCATGAAGGCCAACTTCAAGTATGTGCCCGAAATGCAGAAGAGCGACCTCTACATGACTTTCAACGCCTATGTAGGCAATAAAAAGATCGAAATTCCTGCTGTCAAGGTGGCCGAAGGCGTGATTGCCACTTCTGAACTCTACAAGAACACCATCTCACAGGGCACAGCCGCTGTAGCTCCCGATGCCTACCAGCGCATCAGAGAGCAGAAACAGGAAGCCCAGGTGAAGTTCCTCATCAACCAGGCCAATCTACGCAAGGGTGAGCTGAAGAACAACTCTGTGACCGAATTCGTTGACATGCTCAGAAAGATCAACGCCGACAGAGAAGGCCTGAACATCAAGAATGTCGAGGTACTGGCCTACGCTTCTCCCGATGGTAACCTGGATTTCAACGACCGTCTGGCCAGCAAGCGTCAGAATGTTTCCAAAGACTATGTCAACAAGCAGCTCAAGAACACCAAAGTGAGCACCGACGTGACAGCCAAATACACCGCTGAAGACTGGGACGGCTTCCAGCAACTGGTAGCTGCCTCCAACATCCAGGACAAGGACGTTATCCTTCGAGTGCTCTCTATGTATCAGGATCCCGAAGAGCGTGAAACACAGATCCGCAACATGTCAGCCGGTTTCCGTGAGCTTGCCGACGGCATTCTGCCCGAGCTCCGCCGCTCTCGCATGATCATCAACTACGAGACCATTGGCCGCAGCGACGACCAGATCAAGGCTCAGTATCAAGAGGATGCCAGCAAGCTGAGCATCGAAGAACTGCTCTATGCCGCAAGCCTGGAGAACAACGCTGATGCCAAAGAGGCCATCTACAAGAAAGCCGCACAGCTCTATCCCGACGACTACCGTGCCTACAACAACATTGCAGCCATCGAGTTTGCCAAGGGCAACATCGACGAGGCCAACAAGTTCCTGGCCAAGGCCAAGAGCATCAACAGCGCAGCCGCTGAAGCCAACGCCAACCAGGGTCTCATCGCCCTGCAGAACGGCGACCTGGGCACAGCTGCCAGCAACATCGCCAAGGCCAACGCTGCCGATGGCTACAACAAGGTGCTCGGTGCCCTCAACCTGGCACAAGGCAACTACGCTGCAGCCGAGCAGAACCTCAAGGGTGTATATACCAACACTGCTGCTCTTGCACAGATCATGAACAAGAACTATGCCGCTGCTGCCAACACCTTGAACAACATCAAGGACAAGGACGGCATGACAGACTATCTGCAGGCCATCCTCAACGCCCGCCAGGGCAACGACAGCGCAGCTGCTTCATTCCTGAGAAGCGCACTGCAGAAGGATCCTTCGCTCGCAAGCTATGCAGCCAACGACCTTGAACTGTCAAGAATCAGCAAATAATACATAACATCGCTGCTCATGAAGCGATTGGCTTATTTGATCACACTCACCTTGGTTTTGGTTTCCTGCGGTTCACGCAGCGGTCACTTCAAGTTGGAAGGCCGGCTACTCAACCTCAACCAAGGTGAGTTTTATATCTACAGCACCGATGGTGTCTTTGCCGGCATAGACACCATCAAGGTGGATGGCGGGCGTTTCGCCTACGAAACCCCCTGCACCGCCAATGGCACCCTGGTCATCGTCTTCCCCAACTATTCTGAACAACCCGTATTTGCACAACCGGGAAAGACAGTGACCATCAAGGGCGACGCCTCACACCTCAAGGAAATAGAAATCACAGGCACCGACGAAAACAAACTCATGGACGGTTTCAGGAAACAGACCGCCAAGGCCTCGCCGCCCGAAACCCTCGACATGGCCGAAAAATTCATCAAAGACAACCCCTCCACATTGGCCGCCGTGTATCTGCTGCGCAAATATTTTGTCACCGCAAGCAACATCGACTACAGCAAAACACTTGCCCTGGCTGACCTGGTGTACAAGGCACAGCCCAAACATGGCGAGGTGGCCCGCATCCTGCACCATGCAAGAATGATGAGCACCTCTGTGCAGCACAACACGCTGCCCCGATTCACCGCCAGCGACATCAGTGGAAACACCGTGACCGACGCCGACCTGAAGGGAAAAATCGCCGTGGTCTACTCATGGGCAAGCTGGGATGCAGAGAGCCGCAACATGGCAGACCGGCTGAAGTCGCTGTGTAGAGACAACGGCAGCCGGCTGGTGCTGCTGGGCATCAGCATCGACGCCACACTGCGCGAATGTCGCTCCGCCCTGTACGGCGATTCCACACAGGTGCTGAACATCTGCGACCAAAGGATGTTCGAAAGCCCACTGATAGAAACCTTCACACTCTCAGGCGTATCCGACAACATCATCTATAATGCCCAAGGGCGTGTGGTGGCCCGTGGCCTCAACACCACCGAACTTGAAAACAAACTCCGTTTACTTTTAAATCTATAATATCCCATGCTGGTCAAGACATTTTGTGCAGCGGTCAACGGTCTTGAAGTAACCACCGTAACCATAGAGGTATGTATGACAAAAGGCGTGTTCTATCGCCTTACAGGATTGGCAGACACCTCTGTCAGAGAAAGCCGCGACCGCATACAAGCCGCGTTGCACCAAGTGGGCCTCAAACTACCCAGTGTGGGCATCACGGTCAACATGGCACCTGCCGACCTGCGCAAAGAAGGCAGCAGCTACGACCTGCCCCTGGCCATCGCATTGCTGGCCGCCCAAGGCCATGTTCCCGTTGACGCCCTGACAGACACCATGCTTGTGGGCGAATTGGGGCTCGACGGCCGGCTGCAACCAGTGCGTGGCGCCCTTCCCGTGGCCATCAAGGCCCGCAAGGAAAAGTTCGGCCGACTCATTGTGCCCAAAGACAATGTGCGCGAGGCAGCTGTGGTCAACCAGCTCGAAGTGTACGGCATGGACAATCTCAGCGATGTCATCAAGTTTCTCAACGGCGACAACAGCTACCAGCCCACCATCATCGACACCCGCAAAGAGTTTTATGAACAACAGACACACACCGAACTCGACTTTGCCGATGTCAAAGGACAGGAAAACGTGAAGCGCGCCATGGAGATAGCCGCGGCAGGCGGCCACAACCTCATCATGATAGGTCCTCCGGGCAGCGGCAAATCAATGATGGCCAAACGCCTGCCATCCATTCTCCCACCCCTTTCGCTCCACGAAAGCCTGGAAACCACACAGATACATTCCATAGCAGGCAAACTGGGCAAAGACACCTCGCTCATTTCGCAACGCCCCTTCCGCTCGCCCCACCACACCATATCACAGGTGGCCCTGGTAGGCGGAGGCACCACACCCCAGCCCGGCGAGATATCCCTGGCACACAACGGCGTGCTCTTTGCCGACGAACTGCCCGAATTCAACCGCAGCGTGCTCGAAGTGATGCGCCAGCCGCTCGAAGACAGGAAGATTACCATCAGCCGTGCCAAATACACCATCGAATACCCCTGCTCCTTCATGTTCGTAGCCTCCATGAACCCCTGCCCCTGCGGCTATTACGGAGATCTCACCCACAACTGTGTGTGCACCCCGGGACAGATACAACGCTACATGAACAAAATCAGCGGTCCGCTGCTCGACCGCATCGACATCCAGTGCGAGATACAACCCGTGCCCTTCAGCGCCATTTCCACCCTGCAAGCCGGCGAGAGCAGCGCAGTCATCCGCGAGCGTGTCATTGCCGCCCGCAAGATTCAGGAAGAACGCTATCAAGCCTATCCGCACATCCACTGCAACGCCCAGATGACCGAGCGCATGCTCCACGAACATGCCCAGCCCGATGCCGCTTCGCTCGACATGCTGCGCATGGCCATGGAAAAGCTCAAGTTGTCGGCCCGTGCCTACGGCCGCATCCTCAAGGTGGCACGCACCATTGCCGACCTTGCCGCCAGCCCCAAGGTGCAGCAGCAACACATCGCCGAAGCCGTGGGCTACCGCAACCTCGACCGCGGCGACTGGGCAGAAAAAAGCGTGTGATGTTTTTATCCTGAAAATTTGTTGGTATAAGCAAGGTGTGGCTCAACCAATCCCAAATTTCGGACCTTTTGGGGACCTCGGTGCCAAATGTCTCCTATCATATCATAAACATTCTGAAAGACAGAGAGTTGGACGAAAATTCAGTTATCAAGGATTATTTGATAACTGCCTCTGATGGCAAGAAATATGATTATATCAGCATTAGCCACACCAAGACAGCCGCATCACACTTCCTGCGGGGGAGGGATGCGGCTGCTGTACAGATATCTCACCAGATGGAATCATGGTCAGCGTTTTCTTTTCGCCTTCTTCGGTTTGGCCACCTTGACATAGCAGTTTTTGTCCTTTTTCGCGATATGGCCACGGTAAATCCATGTGGCGAGCATCTCTCTCGGGTCATCGTCGAGCCCACGTGCACGCCTCACGTTCATGGCATCATTGCGGGTAAACGTGTCGGGCAGCATACTGAGCAGGTTTGTCTTCATGGCCGTGCTCTTCACATTCTCCTTCAACGACTCCTTGTGATATTCCACGCCAAAGAAATGACGCTTGCACCACAGGTCGTAGAACAGACTCCACTCCACAAAATCAGCTATCTCCCTTGTCCATGTCATGTCGTGGGCGATATACTGAGCTAATCGACGAGAAAACAGGAATTACGTCGTATCTCCACGGTACGGCTAAACTTGTACTGTTTAAAGGTCAAACAGTGAAATGCCGAGTGTTAGCGGTTAGCGAGAAGCATCCCAAAATTGAACTTGTAGATATGTCGGTCACGCTGTGCGAGTCTTGTCCCACGCTTTCCATGCAAGTGGCAAGAAGGAGGCAGATGAGGGGCAGGAGATGTTTCAGATGAAAAGGTTCACATTGGCCTGTTCGGCTCGTTCCATATAGCTTGCCACACCTCCCACGGTGACGTTGTCGAGCAGTTCCTCGCGCT
>SFEK01000105.1 GCA_004557285.1 Bacteroidales bacterium
GCTTGAATTTTGCTTTGCCATTGCTTAGTCCTCCTGCTGTTTTTTATAAGATGTGATGAGGTAGTAACGGTTCTCGCTCATGTCCTGAAGTTCGGACATCACCTTCTTGACAACACCGTAAGGTGTGTCGGCGTCAGCCTTGAGCGCGAGTTTCATGTCAGGACCATTATTGTCACGGGCAGCTTGAACCCAGAGTTGGAATTCGCTCATGCCCTTCTGACCGTCTTTTTCGATACTATCGGTAGGAATACCTTTAGTAGCCATATATTCATTCAGTTTGGTGTCATCCAGTGAAAGGAGGGCGGGAATCTCGTCCATTGGCACACCCACGTTGGTGGCTGTACGGAAGGTTTCGAGCTGCTGTCCGTTCAGTTGGATGCCGAACTGGTCGGTCATCGTAGTGAGTACGTTAGTGAAGTCGCCCGGTTTGTCCATACCAAGGAACACCTTGCCATGCTTGTCAATGAGGATTGACAACACATTGTTTTCAGGCACCTTGGTCTCCATGATTGAGCCAGGGGTGTTGACCTTCACTGCCTCATTCTTCACGAATGTTGATGTCAACATGAAGAACGTCAGCAGGAGGACCATCACGTCGCTCATAGGAGTCATGTCTATCCAGACGTCCGCTTTCTTAATTTTTACTTTACCCATGGTGATAAAATTTTAAAGGGTTAGTAAAATTAAGCTTCTTCTGTGTGGTTTGCTTCGTAGGTCTGAGCAATGGTGTAACCAACTTCGTCGAGAGCGTAGGTCAGCTTGTCGATCTTATTTGAATAGTAGTTGTAGGCAATAACGGCGCACCATGAGGTCAAAATACCAGATGCGGTGTTAACGAGCGCCTCAGAAATACCTTCAGACAGTGCGAGGGAGTCGCCACCACCACCAGATGCCAGAGCGGCAAATGAACGGATCATACCTACTACAGTACCGAACAACGCGGTAAGAGTACCCAGTGTTACGAGAGTAGCAAGGATAGGCATGTTCATCTGCAGAGTAGGCATTTCGAGCTGTGTAGCCTCTTCGTGAGCCTGCTGGATCTTGGCAATCTTCTGAGCCTTCTTGATGCCGCTGGTCTGCTCCATCTCTTTGTAAGTGCGGAGAGAAGCACCAACAACGTTGGCTACAGTACCTCTCTGTGCGTCGCAAAGCTTCTGGGCCTTGTCGAAATCGTTGGCATTGAGGGCTGCCTTGATGTTAGAAACGAACTTGGGGAGCTTGCCCTTACCAAAAGCGGTGTTCAGAGCCAACCAACGCTCGATGCTCAAAGCAACAACGGTGAACAACAGAGTGATAATCACAGGAACGACGATACCACCTTTGTAGATTGTACCGAGAAGACTTCCGTCTTTCACTGCGTTTGCAGGATCTCCGCCCTGGAAGTTGTCAGGATTACCGAGCACAAATTTGTAAACACAAACTGCTGCTACGAAACAGAAAACGATTACCCAAATTGCTGCTTGGATACCTTGGAAGCCCGACTTTTTAGGGGCTGCCTTTGCTTGTGTAGTTGCCATAATTTTTTTGTTTTAATTTTTAGTTATTAATAATTTTGGTAATAAAGTTTTTCCTTCTTCGGTTAATCGCCATTAAGCTATTGTCTATTCTTCAGCTTGCTAAATTCGGCAGGTTATTTTTTGACTCCACAAAATTAATAATTTATGTGGAATGAACGTGACAATTAATAAGTTTTAACAGCGATTTTTTGATTTTTCCCATAGTTAGGAGTCCAAAAACTCACAATATGGGGAATTTTACTTCAATTTAGCTAAACATTCCTTGATTCTTCGCATCGACTCGCGGATATTGTCATCGCTGGTGGCATAGCTCATCCTGAAACATTGTGGGTCGCCAAAGGCATCGCCGGCCACTGTGGCCACATGTCCCACTTCAAGCAGATACATGGCAAGGTCGGTTGAGCTGTTGATGACACGGGTGCCGTCGGTCTTGCCGAAGAAATTGCTGCACTTGGGGAACAGGTAGAAGGCACCTTCGGGAACATTCACCTCAAGTCCGGGAATATCCTTGGCCAATTCAACAATCAGGTTGCGGCGACGCTCAAAGGCCACTCTCATGTCTTCCACACACTGCTGCGAGGCGGTGTAGGCCGCCAAGGCGGCTTTCTGGCTCACGGAGCAAGGACCGCTGGTGTATTGGCCCTGCAGTTTGTTGCAGCCTTTGACAATCCACTCGGGGGCGGCGATATATCCGATGCGCCATCCGGTCATGGCGTATGCCTTGGACACACCGTTGACAATGATGGTGCGCTCCTTCATGCCGGGCACCTGGGCGATGCTGGCATGACGGCCGGTATAGTTGATGTGCTCGTAAATTTCATCGGCAAGCACGAACAGGTCGTCGTGTCTCTTGATGACCTCGGCCAGCGCGGCCAATTCTTCCTGAGAATAGACGCTTCCTGTAGGGTTGCTGGGCGAGCAGAGGATAATCATTCTTGTCTTGGGGGTAATGGCAGCCTCCAACTGTTGGGGAGTCATCTTGAAGTTCTGCTCAAATCCGGCCTCCACGATGACAGGTACGCCACCGGCGAGTTTCACCATCTGAGGATAGCTTACCCAATAGGGTGCGGGGATAATCACCTCTTCGCCATCGTTGACCAATGCCATCACGGTGTTGCAGACACTCTGCTTGGCACCGTTGGACACCAGCACCTCGTTGACCGAATAGTCGAGACCATTCTCGTTCTTGAGTTTTGCCACGATGGCCTCACGCAGGTCCATATAGCCGGGAACAGGTGAGTAACGTGAGAAGTTTTCATCAATTGCGCGCTTGGCGGCATCCTTGATGTGGTCGGGAGTGTTGAAGTCTGGTTCTCCAACGCTGAGATTAATCACGTCGATACCCTGCGCCTTCATTTCTCCACTCTTCTGCGACATGGCGAGAGTTGCTGAAGGAGCCAAACGATTAAGTCGCTCTGATAATTGTGCCATTTCTTTAAGGTTTTTATGTTTTTGCAAAAATAAATAAATTATTTGTTTTGAGAAAATTATATGCTGTTTTTTTGCCTCTTCGTCGTACAAACGTTTGTCTTATGGCGACACCACCGCATCAAAGATGCAGTGTGTGTCCCATACGCTCCTTCTTGGTCTTGAGATATTTGTAATCGTATTCGTTGGGCTGCACCTCGATGGGCACATTCTCCACAATTTCGAGTCCGTAGGCCTCAAGCCCCACACGTTTGGTGGGATTGTTGGTCATCAGGCGCATCTTGTGCACGCCGAGATGGCGCAGCATCTGTGCACCGCAGCCATAGTCGCGCTCATCGGGTTTGAAGCCCAGATGCACATTGGCCTCGACAGTGTCCAGCCCCTGCTCCTGCAGTTTGTAGGCCTCTATCTTGTTCATCAGACCAATACCGCGGCCTTCCTGCTGCATGTAGATGAGCACTCCCTTGCCTTCCTGCTCTATCATCTGCATGGCTTTGTGCAACTGCTGTCCGCAGTCGCAGCGCTTGCTGCCGAACACATCGCCGGTGGCGCACGACGAATGGACACGCACAAGGATGGGCTCATCTTCGCTCCACTCGCCCTTGATGAGCGCCATGTGCTCCAGTCCGCTGCTTGTCTGGCGGAAAGGCACGAGCTTGAAGTGGCCATACTCGGTAGGCATTTCGACCATTGTGCCCACGCTGATCAGCGACTCGTGCTTGAGTCGGTAGGCGATGAGGTCTTTGATGGATATTACCTTGAGGTGGTGTTCCTTGGCAAACTCCATCAGCTGCGGCAGACGTGCCATGGTGCCATCCTCGTTCATGATTTCCATGAGTGCACCGGCGGGGTACAGCCCTGTGAGCTTGCACAGGTCGATGGCAGCCTCAGTGTGTCCGCTGCGTCGCAGCACACCATTGTCCTGGGCATACAGAGGGTTGATGTGTCCCGGGCGGCCAAAGGTCTTTGCGGTAGAATTGGGGTCGGCCAGGGCTTTGATGGTTTCAGCCCTGTCGTGGGCAGAGACACCGGTTGAGCAGCCCTCCAGTTTATCGACGGTCACCGTGAACGGTGTGCCGAGCACTGAGGTGTTTTCCGTCACCTGTCGCGGCAGGTCGAGTTCGTCACAGCGGCTCAACGTAATTGGTGCACAAAGCACGCCACGCGCATATTTCAGCATGAAGTTCACCTTTTCCGCTGTGATTTTTTCAGCGGCGATAATCAGGTCGCCTTCATTCTCACGGTCTTCATCATCCACTACGATGACAAATTCGCCCTGTTTGAAATCCACCAAGGCCTCTTCGATGGTGTTAATCTTAAGATCTTCCATGTTTGCTTATACCTTATTATATATATGCTGTTTTTTACTTGTTCATATCTTCTATTCGCGCCACGACTTGCTCGTTGAGTTTCCTCACCAGCCTGAAGTCGCGAAGCAGTCTTAATCTGAAATGCCACATCCTTAGATAAAGGAACAGTCCTAACGGCACGACCAATGCGGCCAGCACGTTGAGCCACCTGCGCTCAAAGGGCCGTGTGTGCGAACGCTCTGTCATGAACGGATAGTCGTTGAGCACGGCAAGCAGCTGGCGGTCTTTCGTGTTAGACAGGTCTTCGATGACCTGTTCAAGACGCTGCGTCATCTGCTCCACCTCGTGGTCGGGTGCATATTTGAAGAACACCTTGACGAAATTGGGGGCCAGCAGCAGGTTGTGTTCATGCACATAGCGGTCGATGTCGGCATTGATGGCCAACAAGCTTTGTGCATCAGCGGCATAGTCGGGGTCGTTGATGATCACATCCTTGCGATACACGGCACGCTTGTTTCTCAGTCCCAGCAATTTCATGAAGAAGTTGCGGTAGAGGTCGATATTGAACACCACCGAGTCTTTGTTGGCCTTATAGGTGAAGAACACCGCCAACGGAGCGAGCACGGCAGTGGCAATGCTCTTGCCGAACCACACGGCCCACATGCCGCCTCTTGCCATACGATAGCCGGTGTTGTCGAAGATGTAATACACGATGAACACCAGCACCGAGATGATGACGGGAACGCCCAAACCGCCCTTGCGGATGATGGCTCCCAGGGGTGCGCCGATGAAGAAGAAGATGATGCACGACAGGGCCAACGTGAACTTGCTGATGGCTTCGATGCGGTGCTGTCTGATAATTTTGTCACCTTCTGCCGTCAACATGCCCTTGAAGTTGAGGTCGTTGGTTTCGCTCTGCACCCTGTTCAATGCAGCGTCCACCACTTCCAGTTTGCGTTCAGCCGTCAGCCGTCCATAGATGGAGTCGAAACTGTAGGTCTTGGTGCCGGCCATCTTCACGGCCCTCAGCGAGTCGGCACGCGACAGGCGGGGCATGGTGTAATAGACCTTCTTGACATCGGCATAAAACTGCCGGCCTATGCTGTCGTAGGTATGGTTGAGCGAATCGACGTCGCGCTTGATTTGGGCAAGGCCCTTGGCACGGGCATTGTTTGACAACGAACTGGCATCTGCCATGTTGAAGTCGGCATCAAAATCGAGCACGATTTTCTTCCTTACAAAGGTTTCCCTACGGTAAGGCACATGCGCCCCGGCAGCCAGGTCTTGCGACTTCATGTTTTCAAACCACTCTCCGCTATACAGCGTCAGCACCAGGTGTTTCTTTTCTGCCGTCGACTGCAACATTCCCGAGTCGGCTAATATCACGGCGGCATCGTCAAAGCTGTCGGTCATCTTGTATATCATCACGCCATAGAGCATGCCTGTGCCCACATCTTTTTTCTGCACATACAGGTTGCATTGCGGAATGCCGTCGTAAAAGATGCCCTCTGGTATCTCCAGTTCTGGACTTTTCTGCTTCATCGACAGCAGCAGTCTGGAGAACGACAGATTGGCATTGGGACCTACGACATCCTGAAAGTAGAACGACCCGAAAGCAATCAGCACCACGATGACAATCAGCGAGCGGAATGTCTGCATGAGCGACACTCCAGCTGCCTTGATGGCCGTGAGCTCGGTGCTCTCTCCCAGATTACCAAAGGCGATGAGCGCTGACAGCAGGATGGCAAGCGGCAAGGCCTGCGGCACGAGCATCAGACTCATGTACCAAAAGAATTGGGCAAGCACCTCAACGGAGAGGCCCTTACCTATCAGCTGGTCGACATAACGCCATAAAAACTGCATCATGAGCACGAACTGACAGATGAAGAACGTGCCCACAAAGAGTAATCCGAACTGCTTGGCAATGAATATATCTAACTTCTTTATTCGGAACATGATATGTTTCGGCTACCCCATATAGGGTTACAGGTTGCAAAATTAGCATAAAAATATTAGAAACCGCCATGTTTTTCGGTTTTTTAAGCAGTTTCACTCATTATTATTTTACGCATCCGTTTGTCGGCACCACCATAAAGACAGACAATCAGTGTGTAAATGAACAATAAGTTGATAATGAAGCGCAAAAAACAGTCTCTCACTGTCGCAAGAGTGTCATTCTGCTATCAAGCAGATAGTTGTCTATTGAAGCAACGAATGAACGGCCGGCAAGACAGAGGGCACCATTAAAGTCCTGTGGTGCGATTGAGCGACTCCAGATTCGACTCCCAGATGTCTTCTATTGTCGCCACGTCGCCATCGGTGGCAAAATCGGTAATCACCAGGATGACATCGCCCGTGAGGTCGCTCTTCTCCATGCGCAGTTCCCAATAGGTGTCGGCAAACTCATCATCGTCCCAGCGCAGACGTATCCATTTGAAATCGTTTTTCTCAAGGACAGTGGCAGTCCTCGTCTCGTGATGACTCCACACGTTGCCCCATGTGAATGACAAGACGCCGTCTTTCCATTTGACATCATCGGCTATCCACTTGGCCAAGCCCTCGGGGGTGCTCAACAGGGGCCAGATGATATTGATGGACTTCGACTTCAATTCGCGCTCAATACATACTTTTTTTGCATCCATAATTCATAGCAAAGGATATTCTGCTACAAAAATAGCACTTTTATGCAAGAAAAAAAAGAAAAATCCACAAAATCTTTTGGTATTTCATTTTTTTGTATTACCTTTGCACCCGCAATCAAGCAACAAGCAATGATGGCGGGGTAGCTCAGCTGGTTAGAGCGTCGGATTCATAATCCGGAGGTCGTGGGATCGTGCCCCACCCCCGCTACCGAAAAAGAGGAGTTACTCATCAAGTAGCTCCTTTTTTCGTATCCCTCCCATGTTATTCGCGTGGAATTCAGATTAAAATCTGTAGAGCCGAAAAACTATCTGAATTTGGAACGGTTAACTGGACACCCTAACTGTTCATTCAGAGTTATACGCTCCGCTCAAAATCAAGGGCAGAACAATTCGTTCACTCCTTGCTATTCTCTTTGTCATGATATTCTTATTTTGTCTTTAC
>SFEK01000106.1 GCA_004557285.1 Bacteroidales bacterium
ACGGGCGATGGAGTTTGCAGAACGATACTGTTTGGTGGGAACCTGGTTGGCATACTGCCAGTTGCTCATCCAGGCGATGGCCACATTACGTCCCTCTGGCGCATTGGAGAAGGTAACCGTAGCATAGTGGTCCTTGCCATAGTCCATCCATTTGGTCTCACTGGGCTCATCCTCGCAGGTGAATGTATGTCCGTCGAACTCTCCTATAAAATATTGTGTGGCTGAACCACCGAAGGGACCTCCAGGGTTGATGTTGCAGATAAGCATCCACTTATCCTTGTTTGTTCCCTTCACATTCATCTTCATAAGGTCGGGGCACTCCCAAACACCACCATGATTACCATATTCATGTCCGAAAGAACTTTCATACTTCCAGTCCTTCAAGTTTGCAGAAGAATATATCTGCATCTCCTGACCTGCGGCGAGAATCATATTCCAGAATCCCGCCTCCTCGTTCCAAAAGACGTGAGGGTCGCGGAAATCTTTCTTTTCATCGGTTATGACCGGATTGCCGACATACTTTGTGAAAGTCTTGCCTCCGTCATTGGAATAGGCAATACACTGAGCCTGGACATCGCCTCCAAAAGGAGTGGGACGGCTTGACGTGTACATGGATATAATAGCATCCTTGCCGAAACCAGCAGTATTATTGTGGTCAACGACACACGAGCCGCTAAACATCGTTCCCCAAGCGTCGGGAGCAAGTGCGACAGGCTGTTGCTGCCAATGCACCAAATCCGTCGATGTACTGTGTGCCCAATGCATATTGCCCCACATGGAGCCATACGGATTATATTGATAATACAGATGCCATACACCATCCTTAAAGAACAGTCCGTTGGGGTCGTTCATCCATCCACGCTCGGGAGCGTGGTGGTATGAGGGTCTGTATTTTTCAGGGATAAGCATATACTGCTTGTCGTCGTTCTGCTTTATCTTACTGAAGCATACAGAACCCTTTGGCACATTCTGGATGACAACCGACAAGCCTTTAGCACCAAGCCACGGTTGCATGTCGAGTGCCACATAGTAATCGACTTTCTCGCGGGCAAAGCGTACGTTTTGCTCCATTTGTGCCACATTAGACACGATGACCTGAAGCTTGCCTTCCGGGGCAGACTCCTGTATAGGCAACCATAAATATCTCCCCTCTTGTGCAGGAGTGACAATGGTTTGCTCCAATGCTTGCGCAGTGAACGTCTGGGCTTCGAGCGTGACACTACCAAAGAGCGATAAAGCCCAAAACATCATTGCGGTTATAAGGGTGCTTTTGTTCATTCTGTTTTTCATTTCGAATTAATAGCTGCTTACCTTAACATCACTGACAGTGACATTGCCTCCGTAGCCGTTCACAGACCAGCAGTTTTTCTGCAAGCCGTAGATGCGCTGCGTAGTACCGTATTCACCATTGATATACATAACCACGACAGAGTTGTCGGTGTAGATGTCAACCTTGTATGTATTGTCGGCAGGACGCGGGAAGATGTATCCGTCAGCTCCCACGATGAATCCCTTGCCCTCAGCGCCTTCCTGCTCGAAGTTTACTTTGCGTCGGCCGTTTTCCCATTCCGGATTGACCACGAGAGAATAGTATTTCGTAGCGTCAGTACCACGCACAAACGAAACGCCCCATTTGTCAGCCTCTCCTGCCGTCACCACAAAGGAGATGTGGTTATGATAGCCAAGGCGACTGTAAAGTACATATCCGTTGCCGTTGATAGTGCCAGAAGAATAGTTCTCCGACGCCATTACCTTCGCTTCGGTCTGAACGCCATATTTGTCAGCCATTGCCGGCACTTCACCGACAGAGAGAGTACCATCGGCATGTTGTATGAGTTTGTGGCACACTAATGCACCCGACCAGTTTGGTTCGCTTTCAGCCCCCACTGCAATATTCTTGTCGTGTATGGTGGTACCGGTGCGATAAGGAGTCCATCCCCAGATAAAGCGGTCGGTGCCATTAGAGGCAGTCTTGCCGGCATAGAAGGCGCGTGTGTCGAGCACTCCCTCCTTGTCGTCGGCAGGCCATTTCGGTCCTTCGTTGAAGCACTTCTTCAGTTCATCCAACGAGCGCGCCATCATGTATTTCACCTTGCGGCTCCAGTCACTGCGGTATGCCTCGCTATATACCATATACCACCAGTCACCCATCTTGAAGATGTCGGGGCACTCAAGCATACGGTCCCAAATCATACACGAGAACTGTCCGTCGTATTTCCAGTCGCGCAGGTTCTCCGATGTATATTCGGCGAACTTCAGGTTGCTTGCAATGATCATGTGCCACAGTCCGTTGTCATCCTGGAACACCTGCGGGTCGCGGAAGTCAACGTCGGAATAACCGTTGTCAGAACCGCGCAGCATCCACTCCCTGTCCTTGGTCCATGTCTTGAAGTCGGGCGACGTGGCACGCATCACCACCTCGCGTGTGGTGTGGCCTGTATAATAGATGTAGTACAGTCCGTCACTTTCGTTATACACGGCGCATCCAGTTCCCAAGGCAGCATCCAGTTCGTCCTTCGACTTTCCTGTAGGGATAACCTCGCCAAGGCCTTGATAGTTGGCACCGTCTGTTGTCGATACGCCATAGATGGGATGATAGCACCAGGCATCGTTGTTGTCGAACTCCTGCAGATAGAGCACCTTGAAGTCGCCCGCCTTCTTGTCGTAGAAAGGCATAGGGTCGCCCACCCTGCCAATGGCAGGCTTCCAGTATGTGTTGTAGCCGCTTTCCTCTGTTGGAGTGAAGCATTCGGTTGTCGCCGACCAGTCCTTTGCAGGGTCGCCAGCAAAACTGTCATCGCTGCAAGCTGTCAATGTAAGTGCAGCAATCATTATTGTTGAAATTATCATTGGTTTCATATATACTAATCGTTTAAGATATTACTTTGAAAGATAGTTGAAAGCGTTCTGGGTGATGATAGAGACATTCTTATGGAATTTCTCAGTATAGCCAGCCTCGAATGTGTAGGAATACCAGTCGTAGCATCCTGAACCGATGCAGACGATGCCGCCCTTTCCGTCGTGTGCAGGATATTCCCATGCCACAACAGAACCGTCGCCGCCGACGCCGAGAATCTTGCCGCCTGTGCGTGCCTCCCATGCTGCATGGTTGTCATATCCTCCCCAGTCGGTGCCGATATGATACTGTGCCGTGGAGTTGGTTATATGGTAGCCTGCATCCGTTGTATATACCGCGTTAGGGTCATCACCGGTCACAAGTCCTTGCCATAGAGGATGACCTGTCTGTCCGGCATACTTTTTGAAGTCCCAAGGTCCTCCGCAAAGTTCTGCGTCAGCCTCGTTCTGTCCCCAACAGTTGTTAGGAGTTGTCCATTCGTCGTCGCCCGTGACACCGATGAACGACGGGAGATTGGTGGCATAACGTGTAAGGAAGAAAGCGCCTCCGTTTTCATAATACGTGCGCAACTGGTTCTTGGCGTCGATGGCGTACGGGGCCTTGGTCACAAACTGGTCATGCCCGTCAACACCACCATCGTAGTGGAAGTGCCACCATATCACCTTACACTCAGAGAGATCCACAGTCTCCATCTGTATGTCGGCGAACGAGGCGTATAGAGACTTCTCTACGTTTGCCAACATCCATGAGCAGGCCTCCTTGGCTTCGGGGTCGAGTTCATTCATTGTCGGCGCATTGCCTACAAACACAGCTCTTGGCTTGTCGATGACAAATACATTAACCGTATATTGAGCCTGGGCTGTTCCGTTGGTAACGGTATAGACAACTGGATTTGTGAAATCCTGAGCCACACCGCTGAGCGGCTGGCATACTGCTCCTTCACTGAACTCGACGGAAGGAACGAGAGCTGTTATATCTACACCGCCGGGAACATAAACGGTGATGGTCTTGGCACTCTGGTCGATGATGCCGTTATACACCTCATTTACTATGAACGAGTAGATTTTGGCCTCATCGCGCTTTGCCACCAGTTTCCAGTCGAGAAACAAATCGCCGTTTGTCACGTGTATGTTCTGGGCGCCTTCCATGTTCACGGTCTGACCTTTCTGGACATTGGCCTCTGCCCCCTCTGAAAGGCGAAGCTCAGTAACGGTCATTGCCTTTGTGTCGTATGTTTCCGGCAGGTTCACCGTTACAGTACGTGAGTTAAAGTCAACCTTGCCCTCAAAGTCATCAAGAGTCAAAGCCTCAATCGTGCAGTCGCCCGAAAGTTGGAGCCCGCTGACATTGTCATCTGCACAGGCAGCCATGCACATCATCATCAGGAAGATGAATGATGCAGATATGATATTGTTTATTCTTGTCTTCATAATAATCTTGTTCTTTTTTACCAGTTACCAATGTTCTGAGTGTAATATCCGTTAGAGGCAGCCACCTGTGCAAATGGTATAGGCAGGTATTCGCCCTTGTCGGCGGTGAACTCAGCCTCGCCATAGACGGTGCATTTAGTCTTCTCTGCCGCATAGTAGCTATTGAGGGTCTGTGCAGCTTCGCCCCACCTTACGAGGTCGAAGAAACGCTCCGACTCCATTGCAAGCTCCAACCTGCGCTCCATCTTCACAATCTTTATCGTCTGTTCCTTGTCGTAGGAGCCGGTGTAGTTCTTGCAATAGAACTTCACGCCATACTTTGACGGATAGTTGCCTATCATCTGTGTACTGCTTGCTGCACGGGAGCGTATCTGGTTAACAAGAGCTATTGCTTCCCTTGTCTTTCCAAGCTGTGCGAAAGCCTCGGCGCGCTCAAGCAGCACATCGGCATATCGGAACACGATGCGGTTCATGCTGGTTGCCCAGAAAGAGCCTTTGATGAGATACTGTCCGATGAGAGCCGGATCGACATTCTGCTTCAGTGTGACATAGTAGCCATATAATCCGCCCGAACGGCTCCAGTTGGAAGTGCGGTTCATGATGTAGTCCTGGTTGAACATATATGGCAGGCCTGGCATTCCCACCGTGAGGAAAAGGCGCGGGTCGGCATTGTCGGCAGTCATGTCATAGTCCTTCTGGTTGAAGTTGTCGATAAGAGGCAGACCGCTATTGTCAGTACGGAAGGCATTGACAAGGTTCTGCGATGGCTTATAGAAGTCGCATCCTCCGTCGGTCACGTCTGCTATATTTGGGCAAATCAGGCCGTTCGACCAGTTGAGATTGCCGTATGTCGAACCGTCGTTGCGTGAGTATTGTATTGCCCATATCGACTCGCATCCGTTCTCGTACTGCTCCTCCGGGCGGAAGTTATTGTGTATGTCGGACTCAAGGGCATATCCTCCGGCAGCGTATATTGCAGGGTCGGTGTATTTGATGACTTTGTCAAGGTCGTCGGTATTTATGCTTGTCACCTTATGGCTCATTGCATCGTCCTGGCGATAAGCCTTGTAGAGATATACCTTTGCCAGGAATGCCGCACAGGCAGCCTTTGTGGGACGCCCCTTCTCCGTCTGCTTCACCGGCAATACCTCATAAGCCTCCTCCAGTTCCTTGGCAATAATGCCCCACGCCTCATCGTTGGTGTATTCGGTGTTGGAGAGGGTGTTGTATTCCTCGTATTGGAGGTTTGCGTTCATAATAAACGGAATGTTCTTGAAGAGGCGCTTTAGTAGGAAGTGGCTATAGGCGCGCAGAAACTTCATCTCGGCCATACGCTGATTCTTGAGGGCATAGCTGTCGTCACACTTCTCAAGCACGCCGATGGCTGAATTGACGCGCGATATGGTTATGTACAGACGGTTCCACATGTCGCTGATATTCCAGTTGGTTGTCAGCACGCCCTTCTGCACCTCAAGCTGGTGGAAGACGTCGCCGTCGTTCACAGAACTGCCTCCCTTATAGGCATCGTCAGAGCGCACGTCGTAGTTCCACATAGAGAACGAGCCGTTGATGTCCTCACTCTGGGTGAATCCGGCGTATGCTGATATTATGGTACTCTCAACGAGCGAAGGGTCCTTCACCTGGTTCTCGTCAAGTGTGCCCTGTGGCACCTGCTCTTCGAGGAAGTCGGAGCAGCTTGCTGCCATCAGTCCAAAAGAGGCAGCCAATATATAGTTGAAAATCTTTTTCATATCTCAATTAAAATGTTACGTTAAGACCGAATGTCATGTTCACTGGTATTGGATAGCCGAAGTTTGCGTTCTCAGGATCTACTCCTGTGAAGCTGTTGCTCTTGATGGTCAGCAGATTCTGCGCAGAGAGATAGAAGCGCAGGCGTTCCATATAGAGTTTGTTGGCAATAGCCTTGGGCACGTTGTATCCAATCTGTATGTTGCGCAGCTTGAGGAACGAGCCGTTCTCAACATAATAACTTGACACGCGGGTCTCGTTGTTGTTGTTGTAAGTTGAAAGTGCGGGGATATTTGAGTCGGGGTTAGTAGGCGACCATGCGTCGAGCAGACGCTGTCCCTTGTTGAGGTTTGCAACATTGACACCTGCCCACAGGTCGGTTTCCTTTTTCAGGTCGGAGATGACATCAACTCCCTGCACTCCCTGCCAGAACATTGTCAAGTCCCAGTTCTTATATTGCAGATAGATATTGAAACCATAACTGAAGTCTGGCACTGGAGAGTAAATCCAATCCTGGTCGGCCTCTGTTATCATTCCGTCGCCGTTGAGGTCCTTAAAGCGCATTCTGCCCACTCCGGCACCAGGTTGAGTGGCATGGTTATCCACCTCTTCTTGACTCTTGAAGATGCCGTCGAAGACATATCCCACCTGTGCTCCCATCGGGTGTCCTATGACACTCTTCACACCGTTGCCTCCAAAGTCTCCGTTGGCAGCCACGGTCTCGGGCAGTTTGGTTATCTCATTGCGATAGGTTCCGAGGTTGGCGGTTATGTCGTAACTGAAATCACCTATGCTGTTGCGGTAGCCAAGGTTTAGCTCTACTCCGTTATTCTTCATCTCACCTGCATTAATCCACATTGAACAACCCTCGCCCATTGCAGCTATTCCTGCCATATAGAGAAGTATGTCCTTAGTGTTCTTGTGATAGTAGTCGAAGCTACCGTAAAGGGAGTTGTTGAAGAACGAGAAATCTACACCGATGTTGGTCTGTGTTGTAGTTTCCCACTTAATGTCGTCGTTGCCAATCTGTACTCGCTTGAAGCCCGACTGCAGTATTTGTCCTCCATTGGTGCCTGCGATGTCGTAGGATGTACCAAAGCTATTGCCACCGAAGTTTGAGTCACCATATACTGCTTGGTAGAGCGTATAACGGGCAGTGTTGGATATTTCCTGGTTACCGGTCTGACCCCATGAAGCACGGAGTTTAAGGTCGTAGAGCCATGAACTTGTATCCTTCATGAAATTCTCTTGTGTCACACGCCATCCCAGACTGACTGAAGGGAATGTACC
>SFEK01000107.1 GCA_004557285.1 Bacteroidales bacterium
CGTCAGCCCAATGACATGCTTGAGCGAACAGAGGCGCGTGGCGTTTATCGCCTGAGCAGAAGATACAAGGAAACAAGACAACTGATGTTCGATTTCAGTGACGATGATACAGAATCCATTGTAGAAGAAGAAAACAAGGGAGAGGTGAAAACGAGCGAAGATACATCGCTCTCACTCTTTCAAGAGGATTATTAATACACCTCGCATGATTTGTTTAACGCTTTACGGACTGCATAATACTAATTAATCAGATACAATTCAAAGAGATATATGGAAGGACAGTTTTTATTGGGATTTGATGTCGGCAGCTCGTCTGTCAAGGCCTCATTGGTCAACGCAGATACTGGTGTATGTGTGGCATCAGCCTTTTATCCCGAAAAAGAGGCCCCTATCTTGGCCGTCAAAGCCGGCTGGGCAGAGCAAGACCCGCAGATGTGGTGGGACAATGCCAAACTGAGTCTGAAAAAGGTGATGGACATGGCCCAGGTCAAGGGCAACGACATCAAGGCCATAGGCATTTCTTACCAGATGCATGGCCTGGTGTGTGTCGATAAGTCGCTGAATGTGCTACGCCCTTCAATCATCTGGTGCGACTCAAGGGCTGTGCCCTACGGCGAAAAGGCTTTTGGGGAGATAGGTCATGAGCAATGCCTATCTCATCTGCTCAATTCGCCGGGCAATTTTACAGCGGCCAAACTGGCTTGGGTAAAGCACAACGAACCACAGATCTTTGAGCAGATTTACAAAATCATGCTCCCGGGAGATTATCTTGCCATGAAGCTCAGTGGGGTGGTCAACACCACGGTAAGCGGTTTGAGCGAGGGCATGTTCTGGGACTTCAAGGAGAAAAAGCCCGCCGCTTTCCTGCTCGATTATTTCGGTTTCGACCACAGCCTTATCCCCGATATTGTTCCCACTTTCAGCGTGCAGTCGGAGGTATCGGCTGAGGCAGCAGCCGAATTGGGGCTGAAGCCAGGAACCCCCATCAGTTACAGGGCAGGCGACCAACCCAACAACGCATTGAGTCTCAATGTGTTCAATCCAGGTGAAATCGCCTCTACGGCAGGCACTTCAGGGGTGGTCTATGGTGTGTCGGGCGAGGTGAACTACGACCCCAAGAGTCGTGTAAACACCTTTGCACACGTCAATTATTCGCAAGACACCGACCGTCTGGGCATTCTGCTCTGCATCAACGGCACAGGCATCCTTAATGCCTGGATGCGCCGCAACGTGGCTCCTGAAGGCATGTCGTACGACGAGATGAACCGCCTGATGGAGACAGTGCCTGTGGGTTGTGAGGGAGTTTCGGTGATTCCTTTCGGCAATGGGGCAGAGCGTGTGCTTGAAAACCAGCAGACCGATTGCTCTATCCATGGCATCAACTTCAACAAGCATGGCAAGGCTCACCTGCTGCGTGCCGCCCAAGAGGGCATTGTGTTCAGTTTCTGCTATGGCATGGAAATCATGCAGCAGATGGGCATGGAAATCAACAAGATACATGCAGGAAGGGCCAACATGTTCCTCAGCGGCATTTTCCGCGATACCCTTGCCGGTGTGAGTGGTGCGACGATAGAACTTTACGATACCGACGGCAGCGTTGGTGCAGCCAAGGGTGCAGGCATGGGATGTGGATTCTATAAAGACCACCAGGAGGCGTTTTCCACTTTGAAACAACTGGCAGTGATTGAACCCGACAACAGCAACCGTGCGGCGTATCTACAGGCCTACACCCATTGGAAGAGTCGTTTGCTGCAGGTAACAGACCATTTGAAATAAACCACATTATTATTCTATTAAACAATCAAGAATATGGCAAAAGAGTATTTTCCACAGATCGGAAAAATCAAGTTTGAAGGCAAGGACAGCAACAATCCGTTGGCCTTCCATTATTACGATGCTGAAAAGGTCGTAATGGGTAAGAAAATGAAAGATTGGCTGAAGTTTGCCATGGCATGGTGGCATACACTCGGTGCAGCCAGCGGCGACCAGTTTGGCGGTGGCACACGTGCCTATGCCTGGGATGAGAGCACTGACGCCGTGCAGCGAGCCAAGGACAAGATGGATGCCGGCTTTGAAATCATGGACAAGCTGGGTATAGAGTATTTCTGCTTCCACGATGTTGACCTGGTAGAGGAGGGGGCAACCATCGAGGAATATGAGGCACGCATGAAGGCCATCACCGACTATGCCCTGGAGAAGATGAAGGCCAGCAACATCAAGCTGCTTTGGGGCACGGCCAATGTGTTCAGCAACAAGCGTTACATGAACGGTGCAGCCACCAACCCCGACTTTGATGTTGTGGCACGTGCCGCAGTGCAAATCAAGAATGCCATCGATGCTACCATCAAGTTGGGTGGCAGCAACTATGTTTTCTGGGGTGGACGCGAGGGATATATGAGTCTGCTCAACACCCAGATGCAGCGTGAGAAAGACCACTTGGCGCAGATGCTGAGGGCTGCCCGCGACTATGCCCGCTCCAAGGGATTTACAGGCACATTCCTCATCGAGCCCAAGCCCATGGAGCCTACCAAGCACCAGTATGACGTGGATACAGAAACTGTTATCGGATTCCTGAGAGCCAACGGTCTTGACAAAGATTTCAAGGTAAACATCGAGGTCAACCACGCCACCTTGGCAGGCCACACCTTTGAGCACGAACTGGCCGTGGCTGTTGACAATGGTATGCTGGGCAGTATCGATGCCAACCGTGGTGACTACCAGAATGGTTGGGACACCGACCAGTTCCCCATCGACAACTGGGAGCTGACACAAGCCATGATACAGGTTATCCGCAATGGTGGCTTGGGCAACGGTGGATCAAACTTCGATGCCAAACTGCGCCGCAACTCTACTGATGCCGAGGACATTTTCATCGCCCACATCAGCGGTATGGATGCAATGGCACGTGCCCTCGAAAATGCCGCTGCCCTGATAGAGCAGTCGCCCATCTGCGGTATGGTGAAAGAGCGTTATGCCTCTTTTGATGCCGGCAAGGGCAAGGAGTTTGAAGAAGGAAAACTCTCTCTCGAAGACATGGTGGCCTATGCCAAGGAGCAGGGCGAACCCAAGCAGGCCTCAGGCAAGCAGGAACTCTATGAAACT
Source organism: Bacteroidales bacterium (assembly GCA_004557285.1). Taxonomy (GTDB): domain Bacteria; phylum Bacteroidota; class Bacteroidia; order Bacteroidales; family Bacteroidaceae; genus Prevotella. The sequence continues at coordinate 3,103 of SFEK01000107.1, forward strand.
ATCCTGAGCTGGTATTGCAAGTAACCGGATAAAGGAGTTTTGATACTCAAAGTAGTTAGAGTCGCATGGCTTTAACTACTTTTTTTTTCATCATGTTGGTTTTTTTTCTCATTTCTTTTCTTGTTTTCGCTTTTTTTATTACTTTTGCCGCCGTGTAATCAATTTTCAAAATTATATGGCTTATTCAAATAATCATCTGGTCATCATGGCAGGTGGAGTGGGCAGCCGTTTCTGGCCCATGAGCACAACAACCAAGCCCAAGCAGTTTATTGATGTGCTGGGTGTAGGACGCTCGCTGCTGCAGCTGACCTTCGACCGCTTCAAGGGTATTTGTGATCCTGAGAACGTATGGGTGGTGACCAACAAGGGTTACTACGAAATCGTCAAACAACAACTTCCGGAAATCCCCGAACACAATATCTTGTGCGAGCCGTGCAGGCGCAATACTGCACCTTGCATTGCCTATGTCAGCTGGCGCATCAAGGCCAAAGACCGCAATGCCAACATCGTGGTCACTCCCAGCGACCACATTGTCACCGATGGCGAAGAGTTCCGTCGTGTCATCAGGCAGTGCCTTCAGTTTACAGGAGAGACCGATGCCATTGTCACCCTTGGCATGAAGCCCTCTCGCCCGGAAACTGGCTATGGTTATATTCAGGCCGACCTCTCCTCCAGTTCACCACGAAACAAGGAAATTTTCAGGGTTGATTCGTTCAAGGAGAAGCCCGATCTTGAGACTGCACAGAAATACATCCGCAACAAGAGCTATTTCTGGAATGCAGGCATCTTTATCTGGAGCGTTAGCACCATCGTCAACGCCTTCCGTGTCTATCAGCCTGCCTTGAATGATGTGTTCGAGGGCATGGCCGACATCTATGGCACATCACAGGAACAGGAAGTCATCGACAAGAGATTCCCCGAGTGTGAGAGCATTTCAGTGGATTATGCCATCATGGAAAAGGCCGAGGAGATATTTGTGTGTCCGGCAGACTTCGGATGGAGCGACTTGGGCACATGGGGCTCTCTGCTCGTACAGACCAAGAAAGATATTTATGGCAATGGTGTGATTGGCGACAATGTGGCACTGTTCGACACGCACAACTGCATTGTGCACACTCTGGGCAAGAAGAAAGTTGTGGTGCAGGGTCTCGACGGCTATATTGTGGCCGAGGAGGACGACCGCTTGCTCATCTGCCGTCTGACCGACGAGCAGCGTATCAAACAATTCTCTGGCGAAGGGTAAGGTGTGGCCATTGACAGACAGGATACTAGAATGATAAATCTTTGAATGATGTTAGACAAAAACACAAAAATTTATGTGGCAGGACATCGTGGACTGGTGGGGTCTGCCATCTGGAACAATCTTCAACAGAGGGGTTACAACTGCCTTGTGGGCAGAACCCACAAGGAACTTGACCTGCTCGACCCCGTGGCCGTGAGAGCGTTCTTCGACAATGAACGCCCTGAGGCTGTGGTGCTTGCTGCCGCCCATGTGGGAGGCATCATGGCCAACCTCAACTATCGTGCCGACTTCATCTACCAGAACCTGCAGATACAGCAGAATGTGATTGGCGAGAGCTTCCGCCACGGCGTAAAGAAACTGCTTTTCCTCGGCAGCACCTGCATCTATCCCCGCATGGCGCCACAGCCTATGGCCGAGGATGCCCTGCTCACCTCAGAACTGGAATATACCAACGAGCCATACGCCATAGCCAAGATTGCCGGATTGAAGATGTGCGAGAGTTTCAGCCTGCAGTATGGCTGCAACTACATTGCCGTGATGCCCACCAACCTTTATGGCCCCAACGACAATTTCCATCTGGAAAACAGCCATGTGCTGCCCGCCATGATACGCAAGGTGCATCTGGCCAAATGTCTCAACGAGGGCGATTGGGATGCTGTGCGCAAGGACCTCAACCTGCGCCCGGTGGAGGGCGTCAACGGAGAGGCTTCGCATGAACAGATGCTTGAGAAGCTCGCCAAGTTTGGCATTACCCCTGAGTCGGTAACCCTTTGGGGAACGGGAAGTCCGATGCGCGAATTCCTGTGGAGCGAGGATATGGCAGATGCTAGTGTGCATGTGTTGCTCAATGTGGATTTCAAGGACACCTATCCTGAAGGTGCGAGCGAAATACGCAACTGCCATATCAACGTGGGCACAGGTAAGGAAGTGAGCATACGGCAGGTGGCCGAATTGGTGATCAAGGCCGTGGGCTTCAAGGGCCGTCTGTTGTGGGACGCTTCAAAACCCGACGGTACGCCACGAAAACTGACTGATGTGAGCAAACTTCATGCCCTGGGATGGCAGCATCGTGTGGAGATTGAAGACGGTGTGGCAATGCTCTACCAGTGGTATCAGCAGGGCATTTGCATCAATCATCAGGAAACAAAGTGACATTGAACGTGAAATGCCGTGAATTACCCGTGAAAACCATTCTTCGGATAATTTTCGACCATTTGCGTTGAAATAAAAAGAAAATCCCATGTTTTGGCATGGGATTTTCCTTTTTAGGGGAGGGGATTATTGATGCTGCTCCCTGAGCAGGTCGTTCACGGTCTTCACAGGGTTGAAGGTGGCGAGCGGCACTTCCACGAATACGGTGTTCCAGTCGCTCATTGCACCATTCCATAAGCCGGGCAGCTCGAGAGCCTTCAGTTCTTTGCCGTTCTTGCTCTTGCTGCTGATGAAACCGGTGCTCTTATCTACAAAGTCAGGCAGGTTGAAGTCATTGCCCTTGTAGTCTTTCACGGCACATACCAAGTCAACGGGGTTGAAATGTGTTCCCTCGGTAAACATGCGCATATACTCGGTGTTGCTCTTGTCAATCTGGCTGCTCTCCAGTATCTGCAGGCTCACGGTGCCGTCTTGGTTGTAGGTGAGGAAGGGACCGCCGCCGGGCTCGCCCACATTCTTTACCACACCACATACCCTTACAGGGCGGTTGAACTTGCTACGCAGGTAGGCAACCAGTTCTTCGTCTGACAAGTCAGCGATGCCACTCTTGCGGCAGCAAAGCTCATTTTCCAGGAATCTGGCCATCTCGTCGAGACACTCACGTGTGCAGGCACCCTTGTCGAGCACTTCAAGATAGTTGAAAATCTTTTTCTGCAATGTCACCAAGATTCCGGCAATCAGCTGCTTGTAGGTCACGGTGTCGTCTTTCAGACGGTCGGGCACCACATTGTCGATGTTCTTCACGAAAATCACGTCGGCATCGATGTCGTTGAGGTTTTGTATCAATGCGCCGTGGCCTCCGGGACGGAACAGCAGCGAGCCATCCTCATTGCGGAAAGGTGTGTTGTCGGGATTGGCGGCAATGGTGTCTGTGCTCGGTTTCTGCTCAGAGAAAGAGATGTTGTATTTGATGCCGAATTTGTCAACATACATCTGCTTCTTGTCTTCCACCTTCTTTTCAAACAGCTGCATGTGCTCATGGCTTACGGTGAAGTGCACGTTGGCCTCGCCGTTGCTTGCGGCATAGAGTGCGCCCTCTACCAGATGTTCCTCCATAGGGGTGCGAACACCCTCGTCATACTTGTGGAAGAGCAATAGACCCTTGGGCAGCTGTCCGTAGTTCATGCCCTTGCCTTCGAGCATGTTGGCCACCACGGCTTTGTAGTTGCCTTCGGCCACCAGAGCATCAATGCCCTTGCCGTTGTTGGCCTTGCAGGTGTTGTCAAGTTCATCGTAGAAGGCGAATTTCTTGATCTGTGCAAAGAATTTCTTCTCAAAGTCGGTTGTAGGCTCGTTGTAGTCGGCATTGAGAAAACCGAACATGTCTTTGAACATGCGGCTTGCTGCACCGCTGGCCGGTACAAACTTTACAATCTTCCTACCCTCAGCCTTGTAGTTGTTCCATGCCTCGATATATTGCTTGCGCATGTCGTCGGCAGGAGCTACCACGCCGTTGCCCACACTGGCTGCTGCATCGATTTTCAGGAATGGAAATCCCTTTTTGAAATCTTCAAGCTGGTTTTTTACTTGTTCTTCGGTAATTCCTTTACCGCTGATTTGTTTTAAGTCTTCTGTTGAAAGCATACACATAATTATTATGATGTTAAAAATGTTTATATATTAAGGTAAAGAGATGCCTGTAGAAGGCATTTTTTGTTTATCCCATGCAAATATAAGACTTTTTCTTGAAAAATATTCCTCTTGAACATTAAAAAGTTGTTACTTCAACAAAATTGCTTCATTTTGCAGGTGGTCTTGCCTCCA
>SFEK01000108.1 GCA_004557285.1 Bacteroidales bacterium
TATAATATATTATATATATATAAATATAATATAATAACAAATAGAAAGCAGAAAAGAGTGAAGTGGAGAGTGTGGTATGACAACTGTAATAACTGTAATTGAAATGCTTTGTTTGTAAATCGTTGACATTCAAGTGTTTACATTTATTTCATTACATTTCAGTTGTTACAGTTGTCATTCATCTATCAGGCAAAAGCAATTTCATCTACAGGTAATATATTTTGTAAAACATTGTAACACAATGATATATGATGTTTTTACGATAAACTTACAAAATGTAAGTTGCTGATTTGCATGAACCAAAAAAAGCAGGTTTTCTGCCTTTTTTCCACATCGGGCAATCGTGCAGAAATCCTGTTTCCCCGTCGGTACAGCCGAAGGGTTTGACGGCGAGTCTTTTCCTTCGGGTTTCCTTCGGGTTTTCTTCGGGTTTTCTTCGGGATGGCACTCATTCCCAATCCTTGTCGTAGAGCTCTGCCGTTTCCTTCATTTTATCCCTCATGTAGCAAACGGCCTGACGAGGGTATATCACCTTTATTCCGGGACCATAGCTCATGAATACGGAATACATCTCAAAGTTTATCACCACTTCAATCTGGAAAATGCAGCTGCCGTCATCCTTGTTTTGCTTGAGCAACACCTGCGACCGGTGTACAGGTTTGGTCATGATGTATTTACTCTGCTCGCCTGACGCCCAAAACTTGATGCGCCTCGGGGTGTTGTTGATGTTCTTGCTCACGCCAATCACATCGTCGAAGAAATGCTCGGCATCGAAGTCGGGATTCTCGCGGAAAGGCACATCCACAGGTTCCACACTAACGATGCGGTCGAGAGCCAGGTTATAGAGCAGCAGGTTGGAGGCTTTGCTGCCGAAGAGGAACCAACGGTTGCGAAACTCTTTGAGCAGGTAGGGGCAAAGGATGAACTCTGAGGGCTTGGAGGCTGAAAACGACTGATACATGATGCGCAACGTCTGCTTGTGCGCGATGTGGTTGTAGAGCGGATTCAGCAGTTTCAGTCCTTTGAGATTGGACACGTTGTCAAAATGAATGATGGGCCGACGGTTGTTGCGGGTGATGGACAGTTTGTCCTGCAGACGGCTCACCACATCACTCATTTCGGCAAACTGGTCGAAGTCCTGCAACTGGCGGAGCATGTCAACGGCCTCCTGCATCACCTCATAGTCGTTTTGCGACAGCGGCATGTCCATGATGCTGTAGTCTTTGTCGGTATAGCGGTAATACTTGTGGTCGTACACCTCAATGGGGGCGTTGTAACCCAGTTTGTCGGAACGCATCATCTGGATGTCGCCCTGCACGGTGCGCACGGAAACCCCTTTGCGGATGCCTTCCATGTCGTAGAGCGCGTTGCTGCACGCATCAACCAGGTCGTCGAGTGTCCAGCGGCGGTAATGGTTGCGAAGACAGTTGTCGATGGTTTTGTATCGGATAAGAGCGTTTTTGTTTGCCGGCATGATGGTATATGTTTAAAAGGTTTTGTCTTGCTTTGGGTATTTGTGTCGCAAAAATACACAACAATCTGCGCAATCTATTTGCGCAGGTGAAGAAAAATGCACTTTTTTCATCATTTTCGGTCATTTTTTTCTCTTTTACGCAGAAAGACTGCGTACCTCATGTCTAACTTTGCATCAGAAAATTGAAAACAAGCGTTCTTTGGAATAAAAATAATCAAGGTAAGTGCCGTAATAGCGTGTTACTTCGTCGTAAGAGTTGCGTAACTATTATTTGTAGCGTACATACTATGATTGTTGCCTTACCTTCAATCAACAGGATGCCGTGGGAGACTGTTACTTCGCGCCTCTAATCCGAAGCAATATTTGGCGAAGCTTCGGTCAGTTGTCCGATTGTTGCTCCTGTTTTTAGCACGGGGTGGTGAAGTGGTATCATTCTGGGCTCATAACCCAGAGTTCGCAGGTTCGAATCCTGCCCCCGTAACTCAAGCAAGTGCCGTAGGAGAGATATGCTTCGTTCCATAACGAGCTGGCCGGATGCTGTGCTCGTGCCCCTTCTGTGGGTGTCGGTTAAGGTCTTTCCGATGATTGCCTTGCAAGACTACAGCCCAGTTGACGTAGTGGGGTGTTACTTCGTCTCATAAACCGGAAACGATGCGGAACAACATCATGATCAATAATGATGCCGTGATCACCGTTGCATCATGCAAAAGTCACCTTGCGATTGTTTCACTGGGTAGCACATGGCCGGTTGCCGTAATAACGAATTCCTTCGATTAGTAATCCGGGTGTCGTTGGTTCGAGTCCAACCAATCTGCTAAAGCGCAGATTGTAGCTCAGTCTTCCAGAAGGAAGCATCCGTCAAGGATGGGCCAGAGCACTGTAATAGGTCGTTATGCCTGTAGCACCGGCTTTAAGTTTAACATGATAACAACAAAGATTATGTCAAAGTTCAACACTATCGTCAAGAACGTGCTGCAAACGCACAACCACGAGGGAGCAGAAGCATTTGCACTCTCTCCAGAGATGGAACTGTATTCTGCCGTCGTTACATCTTCACTCACAAGCAAATTCTATGAGACGGCCGAGCAACAGATAGACCGTATGTCTGCGCTAATCGGCAAGTGCGACCACATGTTTGTTGCACAGCTGGCGGTGTATGCACGTACAGAGATGAATCTGCGAAGCGTGCCATTGTTTCTCATCGTGGAACTGGCCAGGATCCACAGCGGCGACAGCCTCGTTGGCCGAACAATCGACAAGGTTGTGCTTCGTGCCGACGAAATCATGGAACTGCTTGTTTGCTACCAATGGAGAAACAAGCAGGAAGGTATCAAAAAACTCGCCAAACTCTCTCATCAGGTGCAGGTGGGGCTTCAGCACGCCTTCAACCGCTTTGATGAATATCAGTTTGCAAAATACAATCGAGACAATCTCGAAGTGAAACTTCGTGATGCCCTCTTCCTTGTTCATCCAAAGGCCAAGGACGATGCACAGCAGGCGATTTTTGACAAGATAGCAAGCAATACGCTCGAAACGCCCTACACCTGGGAAACAGAACTTTCGGCCATCGGCCAGCAGGGGCTTGAAACACCAGAGGCAAGGCAAGAAGCCTTCAAGGCAAAGTGGGAAGAGCTCATCGGTAGTGGAAAACTGGGCTATATGGCGCTGTTGCGCAACCTTCGCAACATGCTCGATGCCCATGTGGATGCAGATTATGTGAAGGCTGTGTCGGAACGTTTGGGCAATCCTCGCGAGGTGGTACGCTCAAGGCAATTCCCCTTCCGCTACCTTTCTGCCTATCGTGAACTTCGTGGCAACAATAATGGCCATGTTTCTCTCGTCATGGACGCCCTGGAAGACGCTGTCCTTGCCTCTGCGCAGAACATCACGGGATTCGACGTGCACACGCGCGTGTTGCTCGCTTGCGACGTTTCCGGTTCGATGTATTCGCCTGTGAGTCCAAGAAGCACCGTGAAAAACTATGACATCGGACTCATGCTTGCCATGTTGCTGCAAAACCGTTGCGAAAATGTCATCACAGGCATCTTCGGCGATATTTGGAAAGTGGTGAACTTGCCATCGAAGGGTGTTCTAAGCAACATCGAACAGCTGTATCGTCGTGAAGGCGAAGTAGGGTATTCTACAAATGGTTACAAGGTTGTTGAATACCTGCGCACCAACAATATCAAGATGGACAAGGTGATGATGTTCACCGACTGCCAGATGTGGAACAGCCGGGAGGGGGGACAGACGATGCAGTCGGAATGGCTGAAGTACAAGGAAATTGCACCCCAGGCCAAGCTCTACCTTTTCGACCTGCAAGGCTATGGCATGTCGCCTTTGAAATTGTTGGACAATGATGTGGCTCTTGTTGCGGGATGGAGCGACAAGGTGTTCGATATGCTTCAAGCCATTGACGAGGGTAAAAGCGTGGTGGAGCACATCCGCAACATTGAACTGTAGAAAACCAGGATTGCTGCCGTAGCAAGGAGATACTTCGAAATATATATATGATTTTTCAATGATGCATCGGGAGTGGATGCATCGGCAATTCTCCTTGCGATTGTTGCGCAATCTTTTTTGGAGGTGTTCTGTTCTGAAAGGAGACGAGAGCCGCGAAGGTCAGACTTGCGGTGGTCATCGACGGAACACACCCTGAATGACCAAAGGATGGCAGGATTCAAAACCCTGCCATCCTTTGATGTGTTTGCAACGTGCCGGTTAGAGGGCTGCCGCCGTCTTGCCCCGATACAGACCGTCGGTGATGCAGTCGGCCAGACAGATGTTGGGCACCTGCACCCTGTCGCACCCCAGGGCATCGGCAATGGTGATGAATATCTCCGATGCAGGAATGATGACGTCGGCACGGTCGGCCTTCAGACCAAATTGCTCAATGCGCTCTTCCACGCTGAGGGCTTTCAGCCGATTGTAGATGTCTTTCACCTCGTCCATCGCCACAGAGCGTTCGGGCAGCTTGTTCTTCGACAGTTTGTAGAGCTTGTTGATGTTGCCGCCGGAGCCAATCATCCTGATTTGTGGCATGTCCTTGGCCAGGCGTTGCATGTCGTCGCGCAACCGGTCGAACGATGCCTTGGTGACCATGCCGCCCAGCATCCTCAGCGTGCCGATGTTGTAGGAGTGGCTGTACATCAGCGCACCGTCGTGAAGGATAGAGATTTCCGTGCTGCCGCCTCCCACGTCAACATAGGCAAAGTTGCCCTTGGGGCTGCCGATGTTCTCTATCAGGTTGTTGCACAAGAGCAGGGCCTCTTCTTTGCCGTCGATGATTTCCAGTTTGATGCCTGTGCTTTTGGCAAGATGTTTCATGAGGCGTTTGCCGTTGTCGGCGTCGCGCATGGCCGATGTGGCACAGGCGCGGTAGTCGTCAACCAGGTTGAGTTTCATGATTTGCTTGAAAGCCTTCAGCGTGTGTTTCATCATCAGCATCCTTGCTTTCGACACCTTGCCCAATGTAAAGACATCAGTGCCCAGTCGCAGGGGCACACGCATGTACATCACCCGTGAAATCTGTATTTCACCCTCGTCGATTTTCCTGAAGTTCTTGATGAGCAGTCGTGCTCCGTTTGAACCAATGTCAATGGCTGCCAGTCTCATAATGTCATTTTGTTAGATGGGTTGTTGTCATTTTCCTCCTTGTAAGCCCTGTACAGCTGTTCCTGTGAACGGAATGGCAGTTGTTGGGCTGTGGTTTGTATGATGTTGCCGCCATGGCCGTCCACGATGCGTGCGTTGGTGTTGTCGGCAAGTGCAAAGTCGATGGTGCGGAGCAGGTCACGCTGCATGTCTTCGTCATAGACGGGTGCCATCACCTCGATGCGGTTGAGCAGGTTGCGTGGCATCCAGTCGGCGCTGCCCACGAAATATTTGGGTGAACCGCCGTTGCAGAAGATGAGTATGCGTGAATGTTCCAGATAGCGATCGATGATGCCCACAGCGTGCAGGTGGCCTTTCAGAGCCGGTTGGGTGGTCACCAGAGCACAGTTGCCCCTGAGCACCAGGTCGATGTGCACTCCCGCCTGTGCCGCCGCATAGAGTTTGTCCACCACATCGGGTTCGGTGATGTGGTTGATTTTCACCTTTATCCAGGCCTCCTTTCCGCTTTTGGCATTCTTGATTTCGTTGTTGATGTATTGCAGGATGCGTGTCTTCATGGCGTTGGGCGACACCATGAGTTCCCTGAAGCGGATAGGGGAGAAGGGACGTGCGATGAAGTCGAACACCTTGTGCACTTCCGACACGATGGCAGGGCGGGCCGTCATCATCAGATAGTCGGTATATACCTTGGCGTTGCCCTCGTGGAAGTTGCCCGTGCCGATGCAGGCGATGTTGCCTTTCTTCGTTTCGATGTAGAGCAGTTTGGAGTGTATTTTCAGGCCTTCCACACCATATACCACATTGATGCCTTCCTCTTGCATGCGCTTGCTCCATTTGATGTTGCTCTCCTCGTCGAAGCGTGCCAGCAGTTCCACCACGGCCGTCACCTTCTTGCCGTTGCGAGCGGCGCAGATGAGCGCCTTCACCACCTTGGAGTCTTTGGCCAGGCGGTAGAGTGTGGTCTTGATGCTTTTCACCTCAGGCTTGAGCGCCGCCTCGCGCAGCAGTCGGATGTAGCCGTCGAACGAATGGTAGGGCACATGTATGAAGAGGTCTTTCTCCCTGATTTGCGACAGGATGCTTTCTTCCGAGAGAAATTCGCGGCGCATCACGCTCTGCCATGCGGGAAATTTCAGGTCGGCATGCCCGCAGTCGGGGAATTTCATCATGTCCTTGTGGTTCTGGTATCTGCTGCTGGCCAGCGACGTGTCGATTTTGCCTATGCCCATTTTCGACATCAGCTTCTTGCGCATGTCCTTGGGCATTTGCTTGTCGTAGATGAGGCGCACGGGTTCACCTCGCCTGCGGCTGTTCACGCCTCGTGCAATCTTTTGCAACACGCCGAAATCGGCATCGTTGTCCATTTCCATCTCGGCATCCTTGGTAAACTTGAACGAGTAGGCTTCGAACGAGCAGGGCTTGAACCCCATGAATATCATGGGCAGGCAGAAGCGCACCACATCGTCGAGATACATGATGTTGTTGTAGCCGTCGGCCTGGGGCAACATCACGAAGCGCCCCGTCTCCTTGTCGGGCAGTTTGATGATGGCCAGGTTGTGCTTCATCTTCTCGCCGTCGTGACACAGGGGCATGCGTTTCACCAGCAGGTAGATGCGGTTGTCTTCCAACTGTGCGATGTCTTTGATTTCGTCAAACCATATCGGGTTGGTATAGCCGTTGAGGCGTTCTTGGAAAAAACGTCGGATAAACTGCTGCTGCGTTTCGTTGAGCTGCGTTTCGTCGAGCATGCGGATATGGTGTTTTTCCAGTTCGCCGAACACCTGGATGATGGCCTCGGCATACTCCTGGCTGTATGTGGCGTTGAGCCTGTTGATGGTGGCAATGGTCTTCTTGATGCCTGCCACTTGCCGGCGCATCGACTTGTCGTCGGTCTCCAGCAGGCGGCTGAGCGATGCCATGCGCACCCTGAAAAACTCGTCGAGATTGTTGGAATAGATGCCCAGGAAAGAGAGCCTTTCCAACGGGGGCAAATCCTGTTTGCTGGCTTCCTGCAATATGCGGTGGTTGAAATACATCCAACTTACGTCACGATCTACATATTGCCATTTTTTCTTTTTTTTATCATCCATAACATATGTGATTTTGATGCTGCAAAATTACGCAGTTATCGAATAATTAAAGGTAAAACAGGCATTAAAAGAATGA
>SFEK01000006.1 GCA_004557285.1 Bacteroidales bacterium
GCCAAGCCTTCTTTGAGTTTCGGCGCACAAAGTCCATACCTGCTTGAAGGAGCGTTACCAAACTGCCGCTGTATTCCTCATCGTCCAAGGCATCCATCACACCATTCGCCTTATCCACACCATTCCAGCGAGTGCAGAACAGACGTGAATGACGCACTGGAGAATAGTCTGCAAGAAGAGCTCCTGCATTGGTCAGTTCTCCCTTATTGTTGATAATGCCAAACGATTCGTAGTCGCTATCCTCGAACGATCGGTTAGTGCGGTTGAAGTAGGTGGCACGCAAAACGGTAAATGCCATGTCTTCAAATCTCCAGCGAGATACCTGACTGTCATACGACAAATGGGAACCTTTCAGTACCAGTTCCTTATGTTTCGCCACACTTGCTACTACACTCTCGTTACCAACACGTACAAAGGCTTGCATCTGCCCGTCACCAATATAATAATAAGGTGTCTGAGTTCCTGGCATTACATCGAGAACAACAAACTCCTTATCCTCGCACTTGGCAAACGACAATTTGAAGTCGGGAATAGGGTCAATGTGGCTCTTGATTGCCTCGCTGATCTTCTTCGAATCGCCTTTTGCATCAGTAAGACCAACCAACGTGTCGTCATCGGCAATGCCCCATACAAGTTTACCACCAATGCCATTGGCAAAGGCACTCACGCTTTTGCACCAGCTCTTTGGCTTCTTTACCTCCAAAGCCTGTTTCTTGTCGTATTCTGTTGCTTCGCCTATCAGTTGGCTAATATCGAGTATTTCCATTGTATTTCGTTTTACGTTATATTTCTGATAGATGTCACTCGGTTTCGTTTAACCAGCAATCATTAAGCCGATCAAAGGTATTATTCCCATTATATCTTCTGCCACCATCCAGTTGATTGTTGGATGATTATTATTGTATTGCTCGCTTATAGTATCATCCTTTACAGAACGTAGCAGATAGTCTTTTATTGCAGCGCGAGAAGCTTCATGTGAGAAGGCATAAAGGGCTTCCCATGTGATGAATGCTTTGTCTTTGTCAGCACTCTTATAAATCATATATAGTGACAATCCCTGATCCGTTGTTTAACACCATTTTAACGTTTCATGTCAATACAGCAGCACCAATCCTGCCAATCCGCTGTAGCCAATCATGCGGATGGGGTTGATTTTGAAATGCCAGGTGCCCACCAAGGTGGCTACAAAGAGAAAGACGCTGATCCAAAACTGCCACGGATTCACTGCGGGCGTGCTGAAATTTTCCTCGCTCATCAGCAGCAAGGTGGCAGCACCCAATAACCCCACAACGGCGGGGCGCAACCCCATCATGATGCTCTGCACGGTGGGCGTGTTGACATATTTCAGAAATACCCGTGCAATGGCTATCATCAATATCAGCGAGGGCAGCACCAAGGCAAAGGTGGCCACTGCACTGCCCAACACCGACATCCAATAGCCATAACCGGCATTGTGTGCGGCGGTGTATCCGCAATAGGTGGCCGAGTTGATGCCGATAGGACCGGGGGTCATCTGGCTGATGGCCACGATGTCGGTAAATTCACCCGTGGTCATCCATCCGTAATGGTGTACCACCTCACCCTGTATCAACGACAGCATACCATAGCCGCCGCCAAATCCGAACATTCCAATTTGGAAAAACGTGATGAAAAGCAAGAAATACAGCATGTCCTATTCTGTTGGTTTGATATATTTGCCATATACATAGCCGCCGACACCTGCCAGCAGCACCACGAGTATGGGAGATATGCCCATCTTCCACACCAAGAGGGCCGTGAGCACGGGTATCCAGCAGTTGGTAAAGGTCACTTGGGCACTGCGCCCCAGTTTGAAGGTGGGCACCGCAATCAATGCCACCACTGCCGGGCGTATGCCGCGGAAGATGGAGGCCACCACATGATTGTCCTTGAACTGGTGGAAAAACATGGCAATGGCGAGGATGATAAGAAACGAGGGCAACGCTGTGCCCAAACTGGCCGACAGTGCCCCCTTCACCTTGCGAAGTCTGTAGCCCAGGAACACGCTCACGTTGATGGCGAGCACACCGGGGCAGCTCTGGGCAACGGCTATCACGTCTAAAAACTCCTCCCGGCTCACCCAATGCTTCTTGTCAACCACCTCGGCCTCAATCACCGGTATCATGGCGTAACCACCGCCAAGGGTGAAAAGGCCTATCTTGAAAAAGGTCTTGAAACTTTCGCTGTAAAAATTCGTCGTTGTCATCGTTTTGTCCTTATTCGCGAGAAACATGGGGCAAAGGTAGTGGTTTTTGACCATATCACCAAGAAAAAGAAAATTTGTTTTTTAGTCTATCATGGCCAAAGCTCGAAAATTTTGTTTATATTTGCAGACGATAATCTCCTTGCAGATATTGACAAAATTATTTTGATATGAGAAAATCATTCGTTTGCATCATCCTGCTTCTTGCCCTTTGCACGGCAACTCTGGCACAAAAGCATTACACTGTGGTCATTTCGCTCGACGGCTACCGTTGGGACTATCCCGAATGGTACGACACGCCGTTCATGGACATGATGGCCGACAAGGGGGTGAAATCTGGGCTCATACCTTCGTATCCCTCGAAGACCTTCCCCAACCACTACACCCTCGTCACTGGACTTTATCCCGACCATCATGGCATCGTGGCCAACAGTTTTCTCGACCTCTCTACGGGCGAATCGTTCTCCTTGGGCAATCCCCAGCAGAAAATCAATCCTGTATATTATGGTGGCGAACCCATCTGGAACACCGCCAAGCGACAGGGGTTGCGCACGGCCGTGTTTTATTGGCCAGGCTCTGATGTATGCGTCAACGGTTCTTACCCCGACACCTATTATGTGTACGACAAGACCCCCCGACTTTCGATCGAGGAAAGGCTTGATGGCGTCATTGCCCAACTGGCATTGCCCGACAACCAGCGCCCCGACCTGATCATGGCCTATTATGAACAACCCGACCATCATGGTCATGTGTATGGGCCTCACCACAAGCACACACGGGAGGTCATTGCCCACACCGACTCGCTGCTGGTTGCATTCTACAGCAAACTGCAACAGTTGCCCGTGGCTGACCGGGTGAACCTCATCCTCCTTGCCGACCACGGTATGGCATGGGTGGCAGAAGGCAACGCCGTGCCCATCAGCCATCTGCTGAAGCCCCAATGGATCAACAAAATCGACGGCAATCTGCCGGCCAACATCTATGTGCAGCCCCATTGTGTGGATTCTGTCTATCAGGCCTTGCAGGGTATCGACCATGCCAAGGTGTGGAAAAAACAGGAGATACCGCAACGCCTGCATTATGGCACCAACCCCAGGGTGGGTGATGTGGTGGTCGACCCTGACCTTGGCTATCTGATTGACGACAAGGTGAAGGCCACAGGTGCTCATGGTTTCGACCCTGCCAACCACGACATGCACGCCCTCTTCCGTGCAATGGGTCCTGATTTCAGACATGTAGAAATTCCTCATTTCAAGAATGTGGATGTCTATTCGCTGCTCTGTCGTCTGTTGGGCATCAAGCCTGCTCCCAACGATGCGGACGAAGAGGAGATGAAGATGTTGGAAAGTATCATCAAAGACAAATAAACCACATATAGCGTTGTTTTATTCCAAAAAAAGTGGTTGACTTAGGCGAACAATAGGCGAACAATAGGCGAACAATAGGCGAACAATAGGCGAACAATAGACGAACAATAGACGAACAAACGATAGAGAGTTTTTGAAGACTCGGAACATAACAGAAAAATGGTACAACTTTCATTGTACCATTTTTCTGATTTTAGGGTAGTAATATGTTGATTATTAGGGTATTTACACTGTCAGGCGTGTCAAAACTCCAGCACCAATACAGCCCTTGGAGACAAACTGAAATCTTTGTCTAAGGCGAAGGTTTGGCCGGTCAGCACGTCACGGGCTTGGGTGTTGCTGCCAATCACTTCGGCATAACGGGTCACGTCGAAGGTATTGGCTGATCGCTTGCCGTTGAGCACGGTGAGCACAGTCTTTCCCTTGTATTGACGGGCGATGACATACACACCCTTGTAGGGAATGAACTGTGTCTGACTGCCCTTGGTGATGACCTCGTTGCCCAAACGCCAGTGCAACAATCGGCTCAGCCATTCAAACATGGCGTTCTCTGCCTTTGTGCGGCCTTCGGCGGTAAAGGCATTGCGGCTGTCACCTGGAAATCCGCCGGGGAAATCCTTGCGCACGTTGCCGTCGGTCACTTCTTTGGTGCCGTTCATCAAAATCTCAGTGCCATAATACAACTGCGGTATGCGGTTGACGGTCAGCAACAGAGCCAAAGCCTGTTTCAATGCGGTGGAATCCTTGCCATTGCCCAAGAAACGGTCGGTGTCGTGGTTGTCGAGAAATGCCATGACGCTTGATGGTTTTGGGTAGAGATAATCATATACAAAACTGTTGTAGATGCGGTTGAAGCCCTTCCACCAGTCGTCTGTTTCCTCGTGCTTGGCTTGGCTCATGCGGTCGTAGAAGGCAAAGTCCATCACCGTTGGCAGATAACTGTTTGTTTTGGCAATCTTCGAATCCTTCTGCCATGCGGCGGTATAGGCAGGCTCTGTCACCCATGTTTCGCCCACGGTGTTGAAGTTGGGATATTCCTCTGCAATCACCTTCATCCATTGAGCCATGGCTCCGGCGTCGGCGTATGGATAAGTGTCCATGCGGATGCCGTCGATGCCCACTGTCTCAATCCACCAGATGCTGTTCTGAATCAGGTATTTGATGACATGAGGATTGCGCTGGTTGAGGTCGGGCATGGTGGGTACAAACCATCCGTCGGTGGTTTCGCGCAGGTCCACCTTGCTGGCATAGGGGTCAACCACGGGGGTGAGCTTGTAGCTGGTCTGCAGATACTTGTCGTTGACTTTGGCTGCACCGTCCATGGTCTTCAGCTCCACGGCACGGGCCTGGTTTTCGGGCAACAGCCATTCGGGGGTGTTGAACCAGTCGCTTGAAGGCATGTCGCTCACCCAAGGATGCTCAAAGCCGCTATGGTTGAAAATCATGTCCATCACGATTTTCAATCCCTTTTCGTGGGCTTCGTCACACAGGCGGCGATATTCCTGGTTGCTGCCGAAACGGGGGTCAACCTTGTAATAGTTGGTGGTGGCATAACCGTGATAGGTGCTTTGTGTGCCGTGGTCGGGCGAATTGTTTTCAAGCACGGGGGTGAACCACAGGGCGGTGACACCCAACTCTTTGAAATAGTCGAGGTGCTGGCGTATGCCTTCGAGGTCGCCGCCATGTCGCAGACTCGGTTGCGAGCGGTCGTTCTTGTAGGCATTCATCCCCTTAATCTGGTCGTTGTCGGTGCGCCCGGAGGCAAAGCGGTCGGGCATGAGCATATACAGTACGTCGGCATTGGAGAATCCCATGCGCTCGTAGCCCTTTTTCTCGCGTGCCTTGAGCTGGTAGTTCACCTTGGTTTTCTGTTTGCCGTTGGCAAAGTTGAGGGTCATGGTGCCGGGTTGTGCACCTGAGAGGTCGAGATACACCAACAGATAGTTGGGACTGTCGAGTCGCACCAGTCGGTCGATGCGCACACCGGGATAATCGGTGGTCACATCCGCATTTTTGATGTCTTTGCCATATACCATGAGCTGCAGGCTGGCATCTTTCATGCCTACATACCAGTCGGTAGGCTCAATTCTGTCGATTTTCACTGCTGCATTCATAGTCAACGTGATGCTTAATAACAGAGCGGTTAGAATTTTTTTCATGATGTCTTTGATGGATTTTTATCGGTAAAGGATAAGTGCTTCCTGTGGATTTACTTGTATGGTGGATGACACCTTGTGGGTGGCAATGCCCGAGAGATTGATGAGGCCATCCTGGCATACGGAGGTGTAGGTGCCTGCTGGAATGGAAACACGCTGCCATTTCTTGCTGGCATTGAGGATAACGATGATGTCGTTCCAGGTGTCGCCGTTGGCATGTCCCTTCAGGCGGAATGTCACCACATTCTGCGGAGAGTCGATAAACTCCAGATGCCTGCGCACCATCTCGGCGTCTGCCATGCGGAAGGCAGGATGGTTGCGGCGAAGCTCTGTCAGTCCGCGGTAGTAGTCGAATACCTGGGGATAACGTTTCAGGTTGTCCCAATCGAGTGCATTGATGTAGTCGGGCGACTTGAAGCTGTTGTGCACACCCTTTTTGTCGCGCAGCATCTCTTCGCCTGCCAGCACGAAAGGCACACCCTGGGCGGTGAACACGGCCGTTTGGGCCAGCAGGTCAAGACGGATAATTTCGTCGGTGGTAATGCCGGGCACGCTGCTCTTGAGGCGGTCAACCAGGCACATGTCGTCGTGGCAGCTCACATAGCTGATCATCTGTGCCGGAGAGTTGGCCCAGGGTGCCTTGCTGTAGTTCACTTTCGACATATCCACTTGTGGATGACCCACTGCTCCCGTGATGCCAAACTTGATGCTCTCTTCAAAGCCCGGCAGCCCGGCCAGAAAGGCTCCTTGGTGGTCATCACTGAAAGGTCCACGCAAGGCATCGCGCATATCATCGCAGAAAGCACCGATGCGGTTGAGCTGGCGGGCATTGGCCTTCATGGCCAACTGTTCGGTGGGGTAGGCGCAAGCCCCGGCACTCCAACCCTCGCCATACATATATATGGCAGGGTCGATTTTGTCGAGTTCCTTGCGGATGAGGTTCATGGTCTCGATGTCGTGGATGCCCATGAGGTCGAAACGGAAACCGTCGATGTGGTATTCGTTCACCCAGTGCAGCACCGACTCTATCATAAACTGGCGCATGAGGGGTTTCTCGCTTGCTGTCTCGTTGCCGCAGCCGGAACCATCAGACACCTTGCCGTCGGCCGTCATGCGGAAGTAATAGCCGGGGTAGGTGAGGTTGAAGTTGCTGCCCTCAATGTCGAAGGTGTGGTTATATACCACGTCGAGTATCACCCTGATGCCTGCCTTGTGCAAAGCCTGCACCATCTGCTTGAACTCACGGATGCGTGCCTTGGGGTCGGCGGCATCGGTAGCATAGGAGCCTTCGGGCACGTTATAGTTGAGTGGGTCATAGCCCCAGTTATACTGTGGCACATCGGGGCGTGACTCATCCACAGAGGCATAGTCGAACGAGGGCAGGAGGTGCACGGCGTTCACGCCCAAATTCTTCAAATGATATATGGCCTTTGGTTCCGTGAGGGCCAGGAACTTGCCTTTGTGCCGCAACTCCGACGACGGGTGTACAGAGAAGTCGCGGTGGTGCATTTCATAAATCACAAGGTCGGTGGGCGACGAGGTGGGCACACGCATGTCGGCAATCCACAAGTCGGGGTTGGTATCGTCCATGTCGATGATGGCGGCACGCCGTCCGTTCACTCCCACAGCCTTGGCAAACACGCCGGGTGTCTCGTCCATCAGTTTTTTCTTGGTCTCCACTTGAAAGGTGTAGAACATGCCATCAAGGTCGCCCTTGATGTCTGCCGTCCACAAGTCTTTGCCCGTGCGTTTCATCTTCACGGTCTTCACTTTCTCGCCACCCGTTCCCTGGGTATAGAGATTTACCTTTACACTTTTGGCATCAGAGGGCGCATTGAGCTTGAAATGCGACACGGCTTTGGTGTAAGTCAGTTCGTTGAATGTCTCTTGGGCTCCCATGGTCATCGCCGTTGCCAACATCAGGGTAATCAATGTTTTCTTCATGGTTATTTTCATCCTCTTCATGTTTCTCTATGGTGATGTCTTACAGGGCCTTGATGCTGATGGCAAAGCCACCGCCGGGCGCTTCGTTGATTTTCAGCACCTGTCCCTTCTTCACGGTTTTCTTGTAGATGGTGTAAGCCTTGGGGTTGTCTTTGTAATGCGCATTCTTGGCATCGGCATAGATGGTGGCTTCATATTTGCGGCCTTTGTCCAGGAAGTCGAGGTTCACCACAGCGGTGTGGGCATCGGCATTGGTCTTGCCGCCCACATACCAGTTGTCGCTCTTCTTGTCCTTGCGTGCCACGGTGATGTAGCGTGCCGGCTCAGCCTCAAGATAGCGGGAGTCGCTCCAGTCGCAGGGCACATCGCGGATAAACTGGAAGGCATCATTGTATTTCTCGTAGTTTTCGGGCAGGTCGGCAGCCATCTGCAAGGGTGAATACATCACTAAGTAGAGGGCCAGCTGTCCCACCAATGTGGTGCGCACATAACTGGGGTTGTCGCTCCATGTGCTGAGCTGTGTTTCCAGTATGCCGGGGGTATAGTCCATCGGTCCTCCTTGCAGACGTGTAAACGGCAGGATGACGGTGTGGGCAGGGTCGCTGCCTCCAAAGGCTTCATATTCAGTGCCACGGGCACTCTCGTTGCCTACCAGATTGGGCCAGGTGCGGCACAAACCTGTGGGGCGCACGGCTTCATGACCGTTGACCATGATATGGTGCTTGGCGGCCTTTTCCACCACATACTGGTAGTGGTTGTTCATCAGTTGGCTATAATGGTGTTCGCCACGAGGAATCATGTCGCCCACATAGCCCGTCTTCACGGCATCATAGCCATATTTGTTCATCAGTTTGAATGCCTCGTCGATGTGCCGCTCGTAGTTGAGTGCCGACGATGAGGTCTCATGGTGCATCATCAGTTTCACACCCTTGGAGTGAGCATAGTCGTTGAGCATCTTGATGTCGAAGTCGGGATAGGGAGTGACAAAGTCAAACACATCAAGCTTGGAATGTCCGAACCAGTCTTCCCAACCTTCGTTCCATCCCTCCACCAGCACCTGGTCAAGACCATTGGCTGCAGCAAAGTCGATATAACGCTTCACCTCCTCGTTGTTGGCTCCGTGGGTGCCGTTGGGCTTGCACTTGGCATAGTTGGTCTTGCCGAGGTGTACCGATGGCAGTTCATCCGTATATGCCCAGCTCTGCTTGCCCACAATCATGCTCCACCACACGCCGCAATATTTGGTGGGATGTATCCATGAGGTGTCTTCAATCTTGCAAGGTTCGTTGAGGTTGAGGGTGAGTTTGCACGACAGCATGTCGCATGCGTCGTCGCTCACCAGCACGGTGCGCCACGGTGTGTTGAATGGGGTCTGCACAAATCCCTTGAAGCCCTGGGCGTCGGGGGTGAGCCACGACTCAAACACCATGGTCTTGTCGTCGAGATTGAGGTGCATGGTGGGATAGTTCACACAGGCGGCCTCATGGATGTTGATATACAGGCCGTCGTCGGTCTTCATCTGCAGGGCCGTTTGTACGCCGGTTTCAGAGAACACCGCCACCGACGAGTTGCTCCAGTTGACGGCCTTGTTGAACTGTGCGCGTATGCCGGAGAGGCGTGTCTCCTGTGTTTCCTGCTCCTGTGTGTCATAGTCGCCGGGCAGCCACCATGCGGTGTGGTCGCCGGCCATGGCAAACTGGGTGTGCTCCTCCTTGATGACAAAATAGTTCAGCTCGTTTTGTTGTGGAAACTCATAGCGCAGTCCCATGCCATAGTCGTACACCCTGAAACGGATGATGATGTTGCGCTTGGTGGCCGGCTGGTTGAGCATAACTTCCAATTCGTTATAGTTGTTGCGGATGGTGGAGGTTTCACCCCATACGGGAGTCCATGTCTCGTCAAACGAGGTGGTGTTGGTAGCCGTTACCTTGAAACCGTCCATCAGGTCGGTCTCATCAGTCTTGCTTGAGTATTTGGTCTTGGCCAGTTCCAGTCCCAAACGGCTGGGCTTGACCACAGCCTTGCCTTTATATGACATCTCATAGGTGGGCACACCATTGACCAACGAGAATTTCAGTTCCACGGTGCCATTGGGCGACTTCACCGTCTGTGCCATGACCCATAATGGCAGGAACAATATGAAAAATAATAACTTGCGCATATAAATAATTGATTGCTAAGATTTTGATGTGCTGATGATCAAAGCCGTCCTGCCTCCTTGATGAGGTCGGTGATGTTCTGGTTGTACTCATGGCAAGCCACAAGGTCCTCGATGTTAAGGTGCATCCTGTAGCGCCAGTAGTGGCGTGGATTGGCAGGGATGTTGACACGCTCTCCTTTGGGATCGGCAAAGCGGAGGTATTCATCGATGGCGAGCCAGTCTTGTATGGAGAGTATGCAGAGCATCGAGGGGCATGCCAGGTGGCGTGCGATGATGTCGCGTGCCAGCCATCCGGGCAGCGGATGTGGAGCGGCACCAAACTTCTGCAGCGAGGTGTTGAAATATTCCTGGGTGCGCTGAATGTCCTCGTCCCACCATTGTCTCAGCGTGGGTGTGTCGTGGCTTGAAATGGTGCACACCGAGCGGTAGGGATTGTTGCCCAATACACCGAAGCGCACATTGGGGTCTTTGGGCATCGACTGCAGTTCAAGGCTCAGAATCTTCAGTTCTTCCATCACCCATGGCACACAGTCGGGCACCATGCCGAGGTCTTCGGCACACACTAACATGCGGGTGGCCTCTACCAGTTTGGGCAGTTTGTTCATGGCCTCACGATACCAGAAATGGTTGTTGCGGCGGTAGAAATAATCGTTGTATATCTTGTTGAATATATATTTGTCACTGTCGTAGAGCGACTCGTAGATCAAGTCAAACTGCACGGAGATGCGTGGATGGAACTTGTTGGCATCCTTATGGTCGCGCACAAAGAGCACGTTGCTGATCAGGGCATAGAGCCCATCGCGCAGGTTGCGGTCTTCTTGCGATGTCTTGTTGGCAAAGGCTGCTTCCACCTTGCGCTGGGTGTCAAACTGTGGGCGCATACGGTAGCGGCCGTCCTTGCCGGGTTCAAGATAGGTGTATTTCACACGCTCTGCCTTGTCGCCGAACAGGCGTTCGAGCACCCAGTCGGTGATAAAGGGTTGGGTGAACAGTTCTTCCTGGAAATGAAGGCCATAGGCTTCGATTTCCTCGCGTGTCAGACCGAGGGCCGGCGAGAACTGTCCCAGCAGTCCGTGAACGGCATCTACAGGAATCTCCCATATCCTGAAGAATCCAAGCACATGGTCGATGCGGTAGGCGTCAAAATATTTCGACATGTTGGAGAAGCGGCGCACCCACCATTGGCAGTCGTCCTTGAGCATCTCGTCCCAGTTGTAGGTGGGAAATCCCCAGTTCTGTCCGTTGACAGAGAAGTCGTCTGGTGGTGCTCCTGCCTGTCCGTTGAGGTTGAAGTAGCGAGGCTCCTGCCACACGTCGCATCCATGGCGGTTCACGCCGATGGGGATGTCGCCCTTGAGCACCACGCTCTTGGAGCGGGCATAGTCGTGGGCCTCCTGCATCTGGCGGCTCAGCACATACTGCATGAAGTAGTAGAAGGCCACGTTCTTGTAGGCAGGATTGCCTGTGCCGGTCAGGGCGCGGCGGTCGGCCTCGTTGAACGACTGGTGGTCGGGCCACTGTGAGAAATCGGCCGTACCGTATTTTTCTCTGAACAGGCAATATTGGGCATAGGGCACGAGCCACGGCTGCTCTTCGGCAAAGAATTTCTTGAATTCGGCAGTCTCCATCATCTGCTTGCCTTCCTGCACATACAGGGCATGCAGATATTTGGTCTTGGCCTCGTTCACCCGTTCATAGTCGATTTGTGGCAAACTGTTGAGGTCTTCCCTCAGTTCCTCGAAATAGATGCGTTTTTCGGCATCAGCCAGAGGTGGCAGTGCATTGAGGTTGACATATTGGGGATGAAGGGCAAAGATGCTGATGCAACTGTAGGGATAAGAGTCGGTCCAGGTGTGGGTGATGGTGGTGTCGTTGATGGGCAACACCTGCAGCACCCGCTGTCCCGTGCTGGCCACCCAGTCGATCATCTTCTTCAGGTCGCCGAAGTCGCCCACGCCGAAACTGTCTTTGGAGCGGAGCGAGAATAGAGGTACCAATGTGCCGGCACAACGGATGTTGTGGATGGGGAAGAGGGCCGTTTCGAGTTCATAGACCACCACGCCGTTTTCACTCATGTCGGGCAACGACACCCAGCGGTTGTCATGGTCTTCCCATATCACCTGGTCTTTGTCAGCCACATTCACGGCCACAAACTTGAACTCCAGTCGGTTGTCCACCAAGAGCGAGGCGTCAAGGTCGGCCACCCACTCGTTGTAGTTGTGTTCATACATGGTCACACCACGCTTCACGTCCCAGTCGCCCAACTTGTGGCCTTTGCCCACCAACATGAGGCATTCGTTGCCACGGAGCTGTGGGGCGCGCACCTTGAGGCGCACGGTGGCGATATGGTCGCTCAGCGGAGCCAGTGAAATCTTGCGTCGCTTGATGCAGTCGGTAAATGCCGAACTGTAGAGATAAGAGTCTTCGGGCATGTTGATCCATCTGTCGTAAACCACAAAGTTCTTTCCCTTGATGGCATTGATTTCCAGACGGTGCGGCTCAACCATCCATTCGCAGTTGACCATATTGTTGGCACCTCGCACCACACTGTAATAATAATCGATGTGTGTGCCCATCTGCAAATCAAGTTCCAGACTGCAAGTCCACATCTTTCCGTCAACGGTTTTCATACGGAAAGGGGTGGTTGCCTTGGTCTTGTCATTCATCACATTCAAGACCAGTTCCTCACCAAAGTTGGTGTGGTAAGCAATATTCAGTAATATGTTCATAGGTCAAAATTTTTCAGTATCTTTGTTTAAAGTCATTCCATGAATTCTTTGGGTACAAAGATACACATAAAATCATTAACCTAAGAACAATTATTCTGTGTTTTTTTTATTAAATAATGCAAACGATTACAATTGTCCTGAAAAACAATAGTGTCCTATTGATAATCAAAGATTTACAATGAGTTGGAAGCCTGTGGGCATAACCGCCACATCCACCGTTTTTCTCTCTTTGTTCAACAGGTCGCCAAGGCGGTAGCCGGCTTCTGTCGAGAGCACACCGATGGCCGCTCCTGCAAGCACATCGCCCCAGTGGTGGCGGTTGCGGCGCACACGGTCGATGGCTGTGAGCGTAGCCACCGAATAGCCTGCCACGCTGATCCACGGCGAAGTCTTTCCGTATTCCTTGTGCAGCACGGTGGCTCCACAGAAGGCAATGGAGGTGTGGCCCGATGGAAAGGAACGGTTGTCGGTGCCGTCGGGACGGGTGGAATGTACCGTATGTTTAAGGGCGTAGGTCACTCCTGCATTGACGGTGAACGACACGGCCGAATTGATGACCAACCTTTTCCATGAACTTTCGTTTTTCACGCCAAGGGCTTTCAGTGTATAGACCGATGCCAAGGGCACATATTGCAACACCTCGTCAACACCGTCGCCATGATACCGCTTGTCTTGGGCACTCATGGGTTGTGTGAGGAACAGGATGCAGAAAAACAGGATACATCTCAAAACGGTCGTTCTTGGCGACAGATTGCTGGTGATGGACATTTGTAGTGCAATTTTTATGTTTGGGAATATTGTTGTTTGCAAATATAATGCTTTGCTGACATTCATACAAATTTTCCTAAGGAAACCTTTGGTTTTGTCAATAAAAAAGCTTGGAGCCAATGTCATGTCGGCTCCAAGCTATACTTTCGCTTTGAGGTGTCGATACCCACAAAGTGGTTTACCTTACAACAATCTTTTTCGTATTGAAAATATAAATACCTTTTTTCAATCCTTTCACGGCATCGCTCACCCCCACGGCCTGAGGCAACGAGCGCACCAGTCGGCCATCAAGGGCATAAACCTTGCTGCCGGTCAGCGGAGCGTGGTGGTCATCGGCCACAACCTGTCCGATGCCCGACGAATGTTGTTCGGTGACATCATTGACGTAATAATGTCCGGCACCGTCTTTAGA
Source organism: Bacteroidales bacterium (assembly GCA_004557285.1). Classification (GTDB taxonomy): domain Bacteria; phylum Bacteroidota; class Bacteroidia; order Bacteroidales; family Bacteroidaceae; genus Prevotella. The sequence continues at coordinate 13,759 of SFEK01000006.1, forward strand.
GGTGGAAATCTCAAAATACTTGTCGGTCTTGACATTGTTCACATCCACCGTCTGGTTGGCATTGCTGCCCTGGTTGAACACAAAGTTCACATCATAGTCAGACGAACTGATGGTATAGGTCTTGTAATACCATTCCACACCGTCGATGGTCTTCTTGTCGGTCACCTTATCACCTGGCCAGTTGGTGCTGTTGCCCAGTGCATCCCATGAGTGGAAATACATGGTTGGCCAGTCGGCCTTGACATACACGGTGATGTCGTGGGGTTGGAAGTTGAGCACCTGATAGTGGCGGGTAATGATTCCGCACACCTTGCCGTCGGTGAGCACTCCCACCTTCAGTGTGGTGCCGTCGGTGATGTTCACCTCAGTGCCATCGGCCACCTGTGTGCCGTTGGTGGCGGTAGGCTCTGTGCCGTCGGTGGTATAGACCAGTTGGGCATCCTGCCGCATGGTGAGGGCGTTGAGTGTCACGGCAAAGGCATTGTCATAGGTGCCAGAAGGAACATTGACCCATGCGCTCTCCACCTTTTTGGAGATGTAATAGGCATAGTTGTCGCCGGTGCTCACCAGGTGATAGTCAGCGGCAGTCACCGAGGCAGGCAGTGCCTTGTTGCCCATGAGCACGATGACCGATGCGCCGTCAGCACCATCCACCTTCATGGCATACTGCGAAGTTGTGTTGTTGAGTGCTGTTGTGCTGCTCTCGTTGTGTATCTTCGCAAGATTTCGTGCATAGATCATTTGCTTCAGTGCTTGCTTGTACGATTTCCAGTGGGGCAGGAACAGACATGGTGTGCCTGGTGCAGCCAGGATAAATGCGTTGGCCGCAACGATGTTCTTTTTGGTTTCGCTATCGTTGCCACGGTTATAGGTGTCGTGGTTATCGACAAAGGTCACAGAGTAACGTTTGCAGGCGTTGACTGCTGCAAGATAGTTGCCTGCCAGTTTCGACCAGTTGGTCTCCGCATTACAACAGTCGCGCAGATTGTATTTCAACGCAAAATCGAAGGCTGCTGATTGGTATATGCCATCCACGGCAGTGCCTTTCACCCAATTATAAAGATTGAGATAGTTGCCGTCCCAATATTCTCCTACCGAAAATTCGGGTTTGGCAGCATCGTTATACATACCTGTGTATTTGGCTGCATAGCCCTTCACCATGTCATAACGGAATCCTGCATAGCCCAGGTCGTTGAGCAAGAAGTCGAGATAAGCCTTGACCATAGTCTGCACGTTGGCACTGCTGTGGTCGATGTCGCGTGCACCATCAAAATCCTCACCGCTGTCGGGTGCCCCTGTGGGTTTCACCTCAGCATTCAGTGCCGTCTTGCCCTTGTCGTCGTTGGAGCAGATGTCGGCAGCACCCATGGTATAAGTCACGCCATTGTAGGTCTCTTCGGGAAAACTCATCCATGTGCCTGACATCGACGAACGGTGATTGATCACCACATCGGCAATGGTGCCCAAACCCTTGCTCTTGAAGGTCTTGATCATCGAGCGCAGCTGCTCTTCGTTGCCAAACGAACTGTTGTAGTCGGTAAACCAATAGAGGTCGTCATAGCCCATGGAGTTGCCGTTGTTGGCGCTCTTGCCGCTCTGAGGAATCCATATCAGTTGGAAAAACTCTGCAAGCTCATCAGCCTGCGATTCCAGGTTCGTCCATTGCGTGTCGGTAAACGAATCCCAATAAAAGCCTTGCAGCATTACGCCTTGATATTTTGAAGGCCAGCCTTGTGCCATAGCTGTCAGGGCGCAAATACTAAGGGTTAATAGCGTAAATGTTTTTTTCATTATATATGTCCTTCTTTTTAAAAAGGGCGGCTCCGGAGAGCCGCCCCACAACACATGCTATATTCACTCAAGTAGTTTGAGCATTTTTTGGAAGGTTGTTGGTTTTTGTTGGTGTGATTTCACCTAACATCCTTAATGTTTTACGAAAGCGTATTCACCGGTGATGTCGTTGAAGTAAACATCATATACTCCGGTCTGGATGCTGATGTCGCTTCCACCTGACACGCCTTTGCCGTAATACTGATCTGCGATGTTGCCACCGTCTCCCCAGTTTGTGGTCCAAGAGTGGTCAACACGGAACTTGACAGCACCGTCAACAACATTGACATTGGCAGCATACCAGTTGTGAGAAGTCACTTGTGTCATGATCACATCGTCGTTGTCGCCCCATCCGCCGATACCTGAGCCGATGATGCCGATGACATTGTACTCTACAGGTGCCTGATTGTCGAGCTTTGTCCATGTGTATGTCATTGCAGAGAAGTCGAGAGTGATGGTGTAGAAGCCCTCTTCCGGACATACGATGGCACCTGCATTACTGTTTACCAACGAGTTGCTGACAGAGTTGTCACCATCAACTGCGCAGCCGTAGGCGTTGGCCCAGGTGCCGAGATCGTCCTTGCCCCAAATCTTCAGGTTGCGTGCACCCTCAAACTTGGTTGTGTAAGAGAACACTTTTGCAGACTGTGGATAGAACAGGGCGGTCTTTGCAGCTTCTGCGGTCCAGCCCGGCACATTGCCCACCATGTAGTATTCAGAGGCAACGGCTTTAATCTCGTATGTATAATCCATCATGTTGATTTTCAGGATGTAGTCGCCTGCTTTGGCAATCTTTGCAGCCTTGGCTCCTTCTCCTTTGGACGTAGTGGTCAAGAGATGGCCTGAGAGTGCATCGTCTCCGTCGATTTCAACGCCGACAACACCGTTGGGAGCATTCTCGATGGCCCATGGGTTTCCGGCATCGATACAGTCCTGAGGAATGATCTTGAAGTACTTGTTGTCGCCTGTTGTTGAGAATGTAACGGTGAAGACAGGATCCTCATAGACGTCAAGGTCAGAGTGGTTGAACTTAACCATCTCAGCTGCTGTCCAGCCGCCAACGACATCACCTATCAGATAATAGGCAGAAGCGATGAACGGGGCTTCGGGGATGATGTTTACTGCTATTGTACCGGCATTGATATATACGGCCTGACCATTTTTGATAGCGTTGACAATCACTGTGGCGTTAAAAGTGCGTGTTACAGGACGTTTGCCGTAAGTCTGCTCTACGAGACTCTGAAGGCTGGCAGTTGATGTCATACCGTCCAACTCGGCGGGTACAATCACAGGTGTAGCGTTTTCATTATCTGAAGGCACCATTGAAAGGCGTGCATTCTTCAGCTCAAAACCTTCGGGCAGTGCGCTCTCACTGAGGGTGAATGTGGCCACTGAAGCCTCAGCACCGGCAAGGTTGATAGCGTCAACAGCTGTGGCGGTGAAGCCTGGAATGACGATGGCATCCTCCTGTGGATTGGACTGCGGATTTGCCCAGTCGTCAAAGTCCTCACTGCAAGACGCCATGAAGAGTCCTGACAGTGCTATCATTAAATACTTTGAAATTTTCATATTACTATTGTTTTTTTATATTTATCTATTCTTACTTAAACTCACCGGTCTCCTTGGTGAAATTGAGATAGAGTTTCTGGCCTACCGAGTTGAGCACACGATCCTGGTCGCCACCGTCAGCACGATATTCAATCTTGTTGTCGAATACCATGAACTCGCTTCTCCACCACTCGTTGTCAGGTATCTTGACATAAGCGCGACAGCCTTGGTCAGATTTTGGTACACCAACAAACGCTGGCGAAACGAACAGAGAGTTCTCGCTGATTGTGCTTTCGCCTTCAGCCTTCTCTATGGTGAACAGACCTGCTGGATAAAGTTCGCTCCATGACTCATCGCCGATACATGGACCCATCAGCCATACTTCAGGTTTGTTGAACTTCACATCGTAGAGGATGTCACGGCCAGAAACTGATACTTTGACAATCATCAGATACCAGCCGCCAACAGTTGAGAGGATGTTGCCATCGCCAGAAGAGATGATTTCGTCTGCGAGGTCACCGCCCACGCTGTTCAGTTTGGCATAACCCACTTCGTTGCCGTCCCATGCTCTGTCAGAGTTGAACTTGATACCCTGCTCTGCGTCGATGTAAACGAGGTGCCAGAACAGGTTGGGCGAACCGTTGACAACAACCATGCTGAGGGCTGTGTTCCAATCCCATCCGCAGAACTTACCGGTGATGAAGAACTGTGTAGGAGTTTCAACAGGAGGCAGGGAGAACTCAAGCCTGAGGTTGGAGAAAGAGACTACATTTGAGATGATCTCTGTTCCCTCGATGACAGAGCCGAGGGTGTTTGCCATGACGGCGCGTACACGCATGTAGGCTTTAAGGTTCATTGGAAAGTCGGCTTCGGTCTTGCCGTACATTTCAAGCATCATGTTTGTCAGGTCGCTGGCGAGCATCTGCGCGTCCATCTGTATCTTTGCGCTTTCTGAATACTGGCTCAGCTCTATGAACTTGCCGTTTTCAAAGCCGTTCTCCTCAACGGCAACCTGCACATGATAAAGGGTGCGTGCCGGGAAACCATAGTCAGGCTGTGAGCAGGTAAGCTCAAGCACATCGGAGTTAGCAAGGTCTATCTCCGCATTTGCCAGTGCCGGGGTGTTGAGGACGAATGTCGTAGGCTCTTTCACTGTAGGATTAGAGTCGTTGTCGTCGCTACAAGCCGAAAAAAGGCCAAGCCCAAGGACCAGCATCAATGTTGATTTCAGTATATTTTTCATTTCTGTATCCTTTTTTATTTGTTTAGGCGAGTGCGTCTGAACAATGTCATTCCGTCAGACGCACAATCCTAAATTGGTTATTAGTATTTCGGGTTCTGTTTCAAGTTGGAGTTGGCTGTCAACTCGTTTGTAGGAATCGCAAAGATGTTGTAGTGCTCGTCGAAGTTCTGTCCTTCATACTTGCCACCCTTCCAACACCAGTTGTAGTTCACGTTACCGCCATATCTGTTGAAGCGTATCAAGTCCATACGGCGGCGGCCCTCAAAGTAGAACTCACGGCTCCACTCATCGCAGATGTCGCTGAGAGAATAAGAGTCGCTGTTTTCATCCTTCACTGAAGCGTGGGCACGGCTGCGTATCTTGTTGATGGCAACTGTTCCGTCCTTTGTAGTCTTGCCACCGTTCAGGCGTGCATCGGCTTCGGCGAATGTGAGGTAAGCTTCAGCAGCACGCAGCAGGAAGAAGTCGGCGTCTGGGAATGTGGCATCATGACCCTTGCTTCCGTCAACCTTGAAGTTGGTGAATTTGGCAACGGCAAAGCCTGATGCGAACTTGGCCTTGTCTTCGTCTGTGATGTCAAGTGAATGTCCAATACCGTCGAACAGGGCGCGGTCATCATTTGCTACTACACACATGTCATAGCAAGCAACGTTGGGTACATCGCCCACAGGGAAGAACTTGCGAACGAGGTCAGGACGTGCTCGGTTTCCATTCCAGCTCTGGTCTGTACCGTTCTTGGCTTTAGGATCACCGGGATAAGCCGACATGTCATCTCCCCAGCATGAAGCCATGAGGAACAGCGTGGTACCCCAGCTGGTGGTTGTCAGACCGTCCTGGAGCAAAGGCAATACAGCCTCGTAAGCAGCGTCGGTCTCACCATTGTCGCCCATGAAGAGCATCTGATAGGCAGACCAGTTTACACCGTTAGGATCTATCTGACCCACTGTGTGAAGACGGTAAGAAGAGTCCATCACCTTCTTGGCATACTGCTTGGCTTTGTCCCACTGAGGCTCACCTGTATAAACCTCGGCATTGAGGTAGAGGCGTGCGAGCAGCAGCCATGCGGATGCCTTGTCAACACGACCGTAGCCGGCATCGCTTGATTTCTTGGCCTGTGCCTCAGAAAGGTCAGGTTCAAGGGCAAGAAGTTCGTCCTCAAGCCATTTATACATCTGTGCACGAGAGTATTGAACGGGCTTTGAACCCACTGTTTCTGAGAAAGGCACATTGCCCCATCCGTCGGTCAGCAGGTAGTAGTGCAGGGCACGCACGAAACGGATTTCAGCACGTTTTGTGGCATCACCGCCCTCTGTGAGGTTAAGATACTGGTTGCAGTAGGTGATACCGGTGGTGAGACGTGCGTAGAATCCCTGGAGCATTGGATGAGCAGCGTTGTAAGAGTTGTAGCAGAATGTGGCTATACCATCGTCACCCCAAGAACAGAATGCCTCGTCAGAGGTAAGTTCGTTGGAGTTGAACAACTGGCGCACAAAACCGGTTGTACCGCCGTCAAGACCGTCAATGTCGCAGTCGCCGTTTGCACCGCCGTTGCCGGCGAGTGCCATGTTGGCGTAGCACTTGTTGAACAGTCCGTCAAGGTTTACCTCGGTGTTCTTGTTGGGGTCTAACACCTCAACATCAAGGTCGCCTGTGCAGGAGGTCATACCTGTTGAAAGGAGTATGACAGCTGCGGGAATAATATTTTTCAAATATCTTTTCATAATAATATCCGTTGTTGAATTAGAAATTCAGGTTAACGCCAACGATGAACGAGATAGGACGTGGGTAGAGGTCGTTGTCGATACCGCTTGTAACCTCGGGATCCATTCCGTCATACTTGGTGATTGTAAATACGTTAGAAACTGTGGCATAGACACGTCCTGAGAGACCGTGCCATCCGCCTTGCTTCAAGAGATTCTCGAAGCTGTAGCCGAGCGTGATATTGTCACACTTCAAGAAAGATGCGTTGTGAACGTAGTAGTCAGAGAGTTTCGAAGTGATTTCGTAAGTCTGCCAGTTGCGTGCCAGCACTGCTGTAGGACGGTTCACGAGTTTGTTGAGATACCAGATGTCGGCGGGATTGAGGTTGCTGCGGCCTGATGTGACATTGTCAAACACATAGTTGCCTATGCTTGCACGGAGTGAGAAACCAAAGTCCCAATTCTTGTATTCCAAGCGAGAAGAGAATCCCATGGTGACAGGAGCCGCAGGACTCTTGTAGAGATAGCGGTCGTCATCAGAAATCTTGCCGTCGCCGTTGCGGTCAACCACACAGTTTTCGATAGGCATACCAGCTTCGTCGTAAACCTGCTGATATACATAGAAGGAGTTGGCGGCATAGCCTACCTGGTTGTACTGAACGTATGCGCCAGAACCTTGACCGATTTTACTGCTACTGTTTTCCACTGGAGCACCGTTCTCTGACACTCCGTTGAGGTCGGTGATTTCATTGTCGTTGTAAGCCAGGTTGTAGTTCAATGTCCAGAACCAGTCTTTGGTCTGCACGGCTTTCCATGAGAGTGAAAGTTCGATACCGCGGTTTTCCAAAGAACCGATGTTCTGCCATGCACGGTTTCTGTAACCCTGCATTGATGCGAAAGGAGCATAGTTGAGCAGGTCTTTGGTCTTACGGAAGTATCCGTCGATGCTACCTGTAAGTCTGTTGTTGAAGAAACCGAAGTCAAGACCTACGTTGTAGGTGGTGGTAGTTTCCCATTTCAGTTCAGGGGTATAGTTGGCGGGACGGTAGAGTTCACCTGTGCCGGTCACGGGATAGAAACCGTTGGTGCCTGTTGACACTTCGTAGGTAGGAATCCAGTCGTAGTCACCAATGTCGCCGGCTTGTTGACCAGTAAGACCATAACCGAGACGCAGCTTGAGGTCAGAGAGCCACTTGATGTTGCGCAATGCTTTCTCTTCGTTCATCTTCCATGCGAAGGCGAATGATGGGAACACTGCCCAGTGATCCTTGAAACGTGAAGAGCCGTCGTCACGAACTGTTGCTGTGAGGTAGTAACGGTCGAGAAGGCTATAGTTGGCACGTCCGAAGAATGACACGAGATAGCTGTCTCTCTTTTCACGGTAAGGAGTGTGAGGACGTTCTGTGCCGCGGAGTGATTCATCGTCGATGGTCTGAGGATAGAAACCAACATAATCATTGTACTTGCTTCTCCAGAAATGCTGCCACTCGTAGCCACCCATGATGTCGAAGTGGTGCACCTTGCCGAAGTCCTTGTAATATTGTGCGTATGCGCTCAAAGAAAGGTTGCGCTTGAGTATTTCCTCTGCACCATAGCTACCATAATAAGTGGCTGTTGGAGAAGAGGGAGCAATGTCTTTCTGCTCACGGCCTTTGGATATATCAGCACCGAGAGAAAGGTGGAGACGGAGGTCTTCAAAGCCATGTACCTTGTAGTCGATGTCGGCACTTCCGATGAATGAACGGCTGTGTGCATACTTGTCGTTTTCGTACAACAGAGAAAGGGGGTTGGCCAAGTTGCCTGTGCTGTTGTAAGTATATGGCCATGAGCTGTCGCCATACTGTGCACCGGTTGTCCACTGGAAATACCCGTTGAAGTTTTTGAGTGTCTGGTCGAGCTGGCTGCCGAAGAGATTCTTGTGATATTCAGATGTATAGGCGTATGGATCCTGTGTGGGGTCCATAGAGACGGCATTGGCCACTACATCACCCTCGTAGAATTTGCTCTTGGCATACATACCCTTGGCATTGAGATTAAGGGTAAGGTGGTCGTCAAGCAGAGACGGGTTGAGGTTGATGGCTGCTGTGAATCGTTTGAAGTCTGTTGTCTTCATGATACCTTGCTGGTCGGTATAGCCAACAGAAACACGATAGGGCAGATTCTTCAACGCACCAGACACTGTCACGTTGTGGTCGTGGCTGACAGCTGTGCGGAAAATCAGGTCTTGCCAGTCGGTATTGGCTGTACCGAGTGCACGGTAAGCATCGCTGTCCTGACCGAAGAGATTTTCAATGAACTCACGGTACTGAGGACCGTCCATCACGTCGATGGTCTTTTTCTTCTCGCTGATGGTGAGGCTTCCTGAGTATGACACCTGAGGACTCTGTCCCTTGCGTCCCTTCTTGGTGGTGATGATGATGACACCGTTTGAACCACGGCTACCGTAGATGGCGGTAGCAGAAGCGTCTTTCAGCACGCTGAACGACTCGATGTCCTGCGGATTGACAATAGAGAGAAGGTTTGAAAGACCCTTCACACCGTTGTTGTCGATGGCAAGACCGTCGATCACGATAAGGGGGTCGTTGCTGGCGTTGAGCGACGAACCACCACGGATGCGGATTTGGGCACCACCACCGGGAGTACCGTCGGATGTTGAAATGTTCACACCGGCGATTTTGCCTTGCATCATGTCTTGTGCATTAACGACAAGACCCTTGTTCTTGGTGTCGGGCTTGAGCGAAGACACAGAACCTGTAAGGTCGTTCTTCTTCACGGCACCGTAACCGATGACCACCACGTCGCTCAATGTCTGTGCATCCTCTTCAAGAGTGATGGTAAGCGATGGGGCTACAGCCACGTTCTTGGTTTTGTAACCGATGTAAGAAACCTGGAGCTGCTGGCCCTGGTTTGCTTTGACTACGAAGTTACCGTCGAAGTCGGTAATCACACCGTTGTCCTGTCCCACAATGCGGACAGTGGCACCGATGATGGCTTCTCCGGTAGCATCTTTCACATGGCCTTGCACAGTGATTTGCTGTGCAAAGGCACCCACTGATAGGAACAGGCCCAGCAATAAGGCCATCAACCTAAAAGAGGTTTTGATTTTTACCTGCTTCATCTTTTTTTTTGTTTTAAGTTAGCGTAATATATTTAAAAGTTTTCAATTGTTTTCTTCTCTCGACACTTTCTTTGCTTTTGTATGTAAATTACAAAAAGTATAGTTTCAAGGTCATTTTTTCGAGTGCAAATTTAACGCTAATCCAAATGATTTATCATTTTTTTGGATAAAATATGCCTCATTATGTATGCAATCGGTTGCACAAATAAAAGAAATGAAAACAAATCATCGTAAATCAATGATTATTAGCTTTATAGTAATTTTGCCGCCGAAAATATGTTTATCATGCCTGAAAACAACAATTCCCCCAAGACGATGAAGGATATTGCCGAGGCGTTCAATGTCTCGGTAGCCACGGTGTCGCGAGCGTTGAAAGATAGTCCGCGCATCAGCGAGAAGCGGCGTGAAGAAATCAAGGCCTACGCCCGCAAGCACCATTTCAGTCCTAACCTCATTGCCGAGTCACTCAGAAGTAACAAGGTGATGAAGGTGATAGGTGTCATCATCCCGCAATACACCCACTACTACTTCTCGTCAGTGCTCAGCGGCATCGACGAAGAGGCGCGCAGTCGTGGCTACCGGCTCATGGTGGCACAAAGCGAGGAGCGGTATGAGCAGGAGGTGGATATATGCCGTTCGTTCTACGACAACAAGGTGTGCGGCATCATTGTGTCGCAGGCCAAAAGCACATCGAAATATACCCATTTCCAGGAACTGATCAACAGGGGGCTGCCATTGGTGTTTTACGACCGTATTTGCACAGGCCTGAATACCAACCGTGTGGTGGTCGATGATTACATGGGAGCCTTCTCAGCTGTTGAATACCTCATCCGCACGGGTTGCCGGCGCATTGCCTTCTATGGCTCGTCGATGAATTTGGAAATATCCAAGAACAGATACAACGGCTGGCGCGATGCCCTGCTCAAGCACAACATCAATCCCGATGGATGTGTGGTGCGCACCTGCGACAACCGTGATGATGCCGAACTGATTACGCCCGAAGTGCTCAGCGGCGACAACCGCCCTGATGCCTTCTTTGCCGTGAACGATGATACAGCCATAGGCATCATGTACACCGCCAAGCGCATGGGACTGAAAGTGCCCGACGAGGTGTCGGTGTGCGGATTTACCAACGGACAGCGGGCATTGGCTTGCGACCCCATGCTCACCACCGTTGATCAGCACGGCAGGGAAGTGGGCAAACAGGCTGCCAAGATATTGATAGACAAGGTGGAGGGAATCTCTCCATTGGAAAAAGTGGAAAAACGGGTGGTGAGAACCAAACTCGTCATCCGGGGCTCGTCAAAAAACGTGGAATGACGCCTCCTCTCATTCATACCCGAAAATCTTTACCCTATAAAATGACATAGCCAAGAGTATAATCATCAAACAATAATGAACAGACCTATGAATAATCATTTGAAGAAAAAACCGGATTTAAGCTTTGCCACCCTCTGGAACATCAGTTTCGGATTTTTCGGCGTACAGATAGCCTACGCCCTGCAAAGCGCCAACATCAGCCGTATCTTTGCCACCTTGGGCGCTGACCCCCACAGCCTGAGCTATTTCTGGATTCTGCCCCCGCTGATGGGTATCCTGGTGCAGCCTGTGGTGGGCACACTTAGCGACAAGACCTGGTGCCGTTTCGGCAGACGCATCCCCTACCTGTTTGTCGGCGCACTGGTGGCCGTACTTGTGATGTGTCTCTTGCCCAATGCCGGCTCGTTTGGCATGGCTGTGAGCACCGCCATGACATTCGGTCTCATCTCGCTGATGTTCCTCGACACCAGCATCAACATGGCCATGCAACCTTTCAAGATGCTGGTGGGCGATATGGTCAACGAGAAGCAGAAGGCACTGGCCTACTCCATCCAGAGTTTCCTGTGCAACGCCGGTTCCTTGGTGGGCTATGTGTTCCCCTTCCTGTTCACCTTTCTCGGCATCAGCAACGAGGCGGCCAAGGGTGTCATCCCCGACTCTGTGATCTATTCCTTCTACATCGGCGCAGCCATCCTCATCCTCTGTGTCATCTACACCTCAGCCAAGGTGAAGGAAATGCCCCCGAAGGAATATGCCGAATACCACGGGCTCCAGCAACCCCTCGAAGAAGAGAAGGCCAACTGGTTTGAGTTGCTTCGCAAGGCACCTACGGCCTTCTGGACCGTGGGCATTGTGCAGTTCTTCTGCTGGGCGGCATTCCTCTATATGTGGACCTATACCAACGGCACCATCGCCGACACAGTGTGGCATACCACCGACGTGAAGTCGGCAGGCTATCAAGAGGCAGGCAACTGGGTGGGCATCCTCTTTGCCGTGCAGGCCATCGGCAGTGTGGTGTGGGCTACCATCCTTCCTCGTTTCAGCAACAGGAAAATGGCTTATGGCCTGAGCCTCGTACTGGGAGGCATCGGCTTCATCCTCGTGCCGATGATGACCGACCAGTATTCGCTCTTCATTCCATACTTGCTCATCGGCTGTGCATGGGCAGCCATGCTGGCCATGCCTTTCACCATTGTCACCAATGCGCTCAACGGCAGCCACATGGGTACATACCTTGGCTTGTTCAACGGCACCATCTGTATCCCGCAGATTATCGCCTCTGCCCTTGGAGGTGTTGTCCTCAGCTTGGTGGGCAGCACACAGAGCAACATGATGATAGTGGCAGGCGTACTGCTGCTCATCGGTGCGGCATTCGTGGGCATCATCAAAGAAACCATCGGCGAGCCGCAAAACAGCTAAAGGGGGCTCAATGAAATAGAATCCACCTGAAAAGGTGATGAGATATGAAAAAAAACGGCGTTTCTCGCCGTTTTTTTCGTTTATTTATGCAGATTTTTGTAAGTTTGCAGTTCAAAAATCAAGTATTATCATGCAAGAAACAAGACTGAACCGTATAGCCAGACTTCTGCAGAAGGAGCTGAGCCTGATATTCCAATCACAGACAAGAGCCATGCACGGTGTGATGGTCAGCGTGACACGCTGCAAAGTCAGCCCCGACCTGGGTATCTGCACCGCCTATCTCAGTGTGTTCCCCTCGGAAAGGTCGCAGGAGATTGTCGAGAATATCACCAAAAACGAGAAGACCGTTCGTTATGAACTTGGTACACGTGTGCGCAATCAGTTGAGAATAATTCCCGAACTGAGATTTTTCGTTGACGACTCGCTCGACTACATCGAGCGTATTGACGAACTGCTGAAGCAATGAATTTCCCCTTCTACATCGCCCGGCGTTACCTCTTCTCCAAGAAGAGCACACATGTCATCAACCTCATCAGTGCCATCAGTGCAGTGGGAGTGGCTGTAGCCACCATGGCATTGGTGGTCACGCTCAGTGTGTTCAACGGTTTCCACGACCTGGTGGCATCGTTGCTCACCGCCTTCGACCCGCAGATCGAGGTGGTGCCCGCACAGGGCAAGACAGCTCCTGCCGACGACCCGCTGCTCACTAAAATCAGACAGTTGCCGCAGGTGGATGTGGCCACCGAGTGTGTGGAAGACCAGGCACTGGCCATCTATGCAGGGCGGCAAGCCATGGTGCGTGTCAAGGGAGTGGACGACAATTTCGACAAACTCTCACACATCAACCGGATTCTCTATGGCGATGGCGAGTTTACGCTGCATGCCGCCAACTTGCAATATGGCATTGTGGGCATTCGTCTGGCCGACAACATGGACATGGGCACCAACTGGGAGGGTTATATGAAGGTGTATGCTCCACAGCGTGAGGGACAGCTTGACATGATGAACCCCACTGAGGGGTTTGTTGAAGACTCGCTGATTTCTCCCGGTGTGGTGTTTGCCGTCAAGCAGGGCAGATACGACAACAACTATATCCTCACCTCCATCGCCTTTGCCCGCAACCTGTTCGGTCAGCAGGGCAGGCTATCGCAGCTTGAGCTTCGCCTGAAACCCGGCAGCGACCTCGACGCGGCAAAGGCGGAAATGCAGCAGATAGCCGGCGACAAATATCGTGTGCTCGACCGCATGGAGCAACAGGAAGACACTTTCCGCATCATGAAGATAGAGAAATTCATCGCCTATATTTTCCTCACGTTCATCCTTGCCGTAGCCTGTTTCAACATCATCGGTTCGCTGTCAATGCTCATCATCGACAAGCGCGATGATGTGGTGACCTTGCGCAACATGGGGGCAACCGACAAGCAAATCGTGAGGATATTCCTCTTCGAGGGGCGCATGATTTCGGCCATAGGAGCTATAGCGGGCATTTTGCTCGGCCTGTTGCTCTGCTGGCTTCAGCAAACCTACGGACTGGTGGCGCTGGGGCAGAGCAGTGGTTCGTTCATCGTCGATGCCTATCCTGTGAGTGTGCATCCCGAAGACATCATCCTCATTTTTGTCACCGTGCTTGCCGTAGGTTTCGTGTCAGTGTGGTATCCTGTGAGATATTTCGCCAAGCGTCTCGTGGGGTGATGGGCTTTCACTGCCTGAGTGAATAGGGCTTTCACTGCCTGAGTGAATAGGGCTTTCACTGCCTGAGTGAATAGGGCTTTCACTACTTGAGTGAATAGGGCTTTCACTTGATGAGTGAATAGAGCATTCACTCAGTGACCTGCTGTGGTTTCGTGACCAAGTGCGTCAGGTGTGTTAGGTTTGACAGATGGTTCTTCAACTTTTATCCATTATATAGTTTCACTGTTACTATATAGTAAGCTTGAAACTATACTCGCGTATTACTTTAATAATATACCTGACACACCTAACGCACCTGACGCAGCACGGCCTTCTGAATTACCTTTTGACAGTCTGTGATGCAAGCAAGCGTCAACACTCCAAAGATTGGTGCATCTTGTTGATGCAATGGTTTTTAGGGCTCATCACTCCATATATCGGATGAACCAGCTTTTTCACAGGACACACCTGAAAAAATGCTGTAGAAGTTTCCTTTGCGGAAATCTCTACAGCATTTGTGTTCGACGAGCATGTGTATCATCTAACGGGTGCAAGTCCCCAACGAGCCCTGATAGTGTGAATCGTATAGCCAGAGCTACCCTTTCATGCTTGATTCGTACCTCGTTTGGAATCCAAAATAGGAACCGCCGTATGCGGAACCGCATGTACGGTGGTGTGAGAGGTCGGTAAACATGAAAGTAGGAGATGAACACCTATGATTAGTGTTTACCTCCTACTCGATTTAATACAAATAGATTTGATATGATAACAAATACTGCTGTTTATAATATGCTATTTCTCAAATGAAACTTTCGTCAACTTGTAACCGTAGCCTACGATGAGCATACCGCCCCGCTCGTCGACTATGGCCTTGCTGGCCTCAGTGTAAGTGAACTCGTAGGGGTTA
>SFEK01000109.1 GCA_004557285.1 Bacteroidales bacterium
GTATTCCATGTGAAGCAAGCCGAGGATGTGCAGGCCGTGAAGGATTGTGTCAAAGGTCTGGCCTTTGACAAGTGGGCAGACAAGTTGCGCACCACCTTCAACAGCGACTCTGTACTGAGAATACGCGTGGAGAAGGGAATATTCAAGAAAGGCGACAACGCCTTCGTTGACCGCATGGTGTTCAACGTGGATACCATTGGCCGCCCCATCAAGAATTACCCCATCACCGATGTCTATGGCAAGACGCTGAAAAAGCCTGAAAACTTTGAAGACGTGCGCGGTCTGGTGACTGCCGACTACCAAGACATGCTGGAGAAACAGTGGGTGGAAGCCCTTAGAAAGAAATATACCTTTGAAGTCTATCGAGAAGAGCTGGAGAAGGTGAACAGATAGAATCCCCAAAACATGATGAGAAAAATAAGCAAAGCGGCAGTCGGCGTGGTGGCCATCATGGCATTGCTGGCAAACATCAATGCCATGCCTGTGGGCCATTTCCGCAACGGCGACGACAATGACAGTGTAAAGACCAACAGTGCCAAGACCGACACGCTGACAGAGGCTCCCCACGAGGAGAGCGTCATCGACGAGGTGATCTGGGTGGTTGGCGACGAGCCTATCCTGCTCTCTGACGTGGAAGCCATGCGCATGCAAGGTGAAATGGAAGGCATGCGCTGGCAGGGCGACCCCGACTGTAGCATTCCTGAACAGATTGCCGTGCAGAAACTCTTCCTGCACCAGGCCGAGATTGACAGTATTGAAGTGAGCGAGGCCGAAGTGTCACAGGGTGTGGAAAGGCAAATCAACTACTGGATACAGATGATACCCGGAGGCACCAAGGAGAAGCTGGAAGAATACAAGAACATGAGCATCACCGACATCAGACGCTCATTGCACGACGACTACCGGAACCGCATGCTTATTGAAAGGGAAAGGGAAAAACTGGTGGAAGACATAACCGTGTCGCCAGCTGATGTGCGCAAGTATTTCAGTACGCTGCCGGAAGACAGTCTTCCCATCATCCCCACCGAGGTGGAAGTGCAGATCATCACCCGTACACCCAAGGTGGAGACTGCAGAAATCAACCGCATCAAGGACGAATTGCGCGAATACACCGACCGTGTGACCAAAGGCGAGACATCGTTTGCCACACTGGCACGACTGTATTCTGAAGACCCGGGAACGGCACGCCTTGGAGGTGAGTTTGACGACTATGTGGGCAGAGGCATGCTCGACCCTGCATTTGCCAATGTGGCCTTCAACCTGACCGACCCCAAGAAAATCTCCAAGATTGTAGAAACCGAATTTGGTTTCCATATCATTCAGTTGATAGACAAGCGAGGAGACAAAATCAAGGTGCGCCATATCCTGCGCAAACCGTCAATCACCAAGGAAGCCATCAACAAGGCCTCCATGCAGCTCGACTCCATCGCCATGGACATACGTGCAGGCAAGTTCACCTTTGAAGAAGCAGCCACCTACATCTCTGACGACAAAGACACGCGCAACAACAACGGACTGATGGCCAACAGCACCGAAGAAGGCCGCACCAGCAAGTTCCAGATGCGCAACCTGCCTACCGAGGTGGCAAGAGTGGTTGACACGCTCAAGGTGGGACAAGTGTCGGCACCGTTCAAGATGATCAGCGAGAAAAACGGGAAGACACTCTGCGCCATCGTCAAACTGAAAAGCAGAGTGGAAACCCACCGAGCCACCATCACCGAGGATTTCCAGGCCATGCGCGACATTGTGCTGGCCAAGCGAAAAGAAGAGTTTGTGAAAGAATGGATCAAGGATAAAATCAAGAAAACCTATATCCGCATCAACGACAGGTACAAGAACTGTAACTTTGAATACCAAGGCTGGGTTAAATGACGATCAACAAACACATCAAACGAATGTTCCAGGGGCATAGGTTACTCATCATGGTTAGCCTATGCCTTTTTGGATTAAGTATAGTACAGTCGAGGCAGGCACCCAAAAAACGCCGGCAGAAAACTGCAGAGCGGGTGTATCTGGAACATGCCGACATGTTGCGCTACAACCAGTATGGCAACAACCCGATGGCGCAGGTGCTCACCGGCAATGTGGCATTCAGGCACCAAGGGGCACGCTTGTTCTGCGACAGCGCATACTTCTATCAAGAGTCCAACTCGTTCAAGGCATTTGGACATGTAAGGATGTATCAGGGAGACACCCTGTCGCTGTTCAGCGACTATGCCTGGTACGACGGCAACGACCAGATGGCAGAGGCACGGCACAACGTGGTGCTGAAACACAGGGGCACCAAACTCTATACCGACAGTCTGAACTTTGACCGTCTTTACGGTGTGGGCTATTTCTTTGAAGGAGGCAAGATGGTGGACAAAAACAATGTGCTGGTGTCTGACTGGGGCGAATATGACACGGAAACCCGCAAGGCAGTGTTCAACTACAGTGTCAATCTGAAAAATCCGAAATTCGTACTCACCACCGACACGTTGCACTACGACACCAGAACATCAGTGGCACACATCGTGGGCCCCTCTCAAGTGGTGTCGGGCAAGAGCGTCATCCATACCTCATTGGGATATTATAACACCAAGCTCGACAAAGCCAGTCTGTTCGGACGCTCGGTGCTCACCAACAACGGCAGGGAGATCACAGGCGACAGTCTGTTCTATAACGAGAAGACAGGCATCAGCCAGGGCTTCGGCAACGTGGTCTATAAAGACACGCTGAACAAAAACGAACTGGATGCCGACTACTTCTGGTACAACGAGCAGACAGGATTTGCCTTTGCCACAGACAAAGCGGTGATGAAGGAATACTCACAGAAAGACACGCTCTATCTGCATGCCGACACCATGAAGGTATATACCTTCAATATCAACACCGACTCCGTCTTCCGTCGTGCCCACTGCTACAACCATGTAAGGGCCTACCGCACCGACGTGCAGGCGGTGTGCGACTCTCTGGTATATTGCACCAAAGACTCATGCCTTACGATGTACAAAGACCCCATCACCTGGAACGGCAACCGACAACTGTTGGGAGAGGTCATCGAGGCCTACATGAAAGATTCGGTCATCGACCGCGTGCATGTCATCAATCAGGCCCTGTCAGTGGAACAACTGGAAGACAGCATACACTTCAACCAAATCTCGGCCAAAGATATGTATGGATTCTTTGACAACGGCGAAATACGCAAGACAGAGGCCATAGGCAATGTGCTGGCCGCCTATTTCATGCAAGACGACAAGGACAGTTCGCTGATGAGCATGGCCTATATCGAGACTGACACCATGCGCATGTTCATGCGCGACCGTCAGCTACAGCGCATCTGGGCCTGCAAGCACAACAGTGTGATGTATCCCATCACCCAGATTCCTCCCGTCAAGTCGAAACTGCCTGCCTTCGCATGGTTCGACTATATCCGCCCCCGCAACAAGGACGACATCTTTGAATGGAGGGGAAAAGAGCGTGGAACGGAACTGAAGACCATACAACGCCACTCGGCACCATTGCAATACATCAATGCCGGAAAGGTGTCATCCACTGAGGATAAAACCACAACGACACCTTAAGCCCCGTCATTGCAACCAACAAACGAACATACAACAATGAGCGATATCATACAATTACTTCCCGACGCTGTGGCCAACCAGATTGCCGCAGGCGAGGTGATACAAAGGCCTGCATCCGTAGTGAAAGAACTGGTGGAGAATGCTGTTGATGCCCAGGCAACAACCATCAATGTGCTGGTGGTGGATGCCGGACGCACCAGCATACAGGTGATTGACAACGGCAAAGGCATGTCGGAAACGGATGCCCGTCTGTCGTTTGAACGACATGCCACATCAAAAATCAGCAAGGCCAGCGACTTGTTCAACCTGCACACGATGGGATTTCGCGGCGAGGCACTGGCCTCGATTGCCGCAGTGGCACAAGTGGAACTCAAGACACGCACTGCCAACGATGAGATAGGCACGCACCTGTCTATCGCAGGTTCCAAGTTTGTTGGCCAGGAAGCAGTCTCTTGTCCTGTAGGCAGCAACTTCTCGGTGGAAAACATCTTCTATAATGTTCCTGCCCGCAGAAAATTCTTGAAGTCTAATGCCACAGAGCTGAACAACATCCTTGCCGCATTTGAGCGCATCGTGTTGGTTTATCCACAAATACACTTCACCTTCCACAACAATGGTACAGAGATGCTCAACCTGCGCCAGGGAAGCACACGCCAACGCATCATCGAAGTATTCGGCAAACGCCTCAACCAGGATTTGCTGCCACTGCAGGTTGAAACGAGCATCTGCAAGATTACAGGATTCATAGGCAAACCAGAGTCGGCACGCAAGAAGTCGGCACATCAATATTTCTTCGTCAACCAACGCTACATGAAGCACCCCTACTTCCACAAGGCGGTGATGATGGCCTTCGAGCGACTGGTGCCCCAAGGAGAGCAAGTGCCCTACTTCATCTATTTTGAAGTAAACCCTGAAGATATCGATGTGAACATCCATCCCACCAAAACGGAAATCAAGTTTGAGAACGAGCAAACCATCTGGCAAATCCTGACGGCTGCCGTCAAAGACACCTTGGGACGTTTCAACGACATCCCATCCATTGACTTTGACACAGAAGGAAAGCCCGAAATACCGGTATTTGACAGCAACAACCTGTTCTCTTCGTCACCCGACCTGCATGTCAACCTGCAATACAACCCCTTCAAGCAGTCGTCTGCAAACGTACAAGGCGACATCAGGCAGCCGAAGATTCCCGACAACTGGGAACAGCTGTACGGGGGAGCCATGGAAGAAGAGCCACCGTCAGACAATATAGAGAGCAACCTGTTCTCCACAACGGGCACAACACAGGATGGCACCAACAACATGGAGGAAAAATCTCCTGCCCATTACCAGTATAAAGGGCGTTTTATCATGACTGCCGTAAAATCGGGACTGATGATTATCGACCAATATCGCGCGCATGTGCGTATCTTATATGAAAAGTATATGACACAGATGACCAACAGAAATGGCAGCACACAAAAGACACTATTCCCAGAGCTCGTTTCATTCAGTCCGTCGGAGTGCGTCAGCCTGCAGGCCATTATGCCCGAACTGGCCTTATTGGGTTTCGACCTTCAGTCGCTTGGAGGCGGCAGCTATTCGCTCAATGGAGTGCCCGCCGACCTGGAGGGAATTGACATGGTGAGACTGCTGCACGACATGGTGACAGACGCCACACAGACGGGTATCTCTGCCCATGAAAAAATCAACAGCGTATTGGCATTGCAGATGGCGCGCAGTGCGGCAATTCCATACGGTCAGGTGTTGAGCAATGCAGAAATGGAGAGTTTGGTCAACGAACTTTTCACCTGTCAGGATGTCAACCATACTCCTGACGGCAAAACCATACTTTCTATCCTGAAGCAGACAGATATTGAGGCTTTATTCTGATGAAATCAAAAAAAACGAGACTTTTTTACAAAAAAGTGACTGAAAAATTTGGTGGTATCACAAAAAAGCCGTACCTTTGCAACCGCAATCAAGACAAAGGGCGTTTAGCTCAGCTGGTTTAGAGCATCTGCCTTACAAGCAGAGGGTCGGCGGTTCGAATCCGTCAACGCCCACCGCAATCCCGAAACATCAAGTTTCGGGATTTATTTTTTTAGGTTCATCCGGTATTCCGAGTGATGATATATTGCTGCATGATGTAAGTATGTCGACTTCGTTGCTGATGTAGTGTAGCCATATTCACCAATTGTTTTACGCCCTGAAGGGGCAGAAGCGTCACTCCATATTTCTGATGAAACAAAGTTAGTACTACTGCAATGGCAAAGTTAGTACTACTGCGATGGCAAAGTTAGTACTACTGCGATGGCAAGGTTAGTACTACTGCGATGGCAAGGTTGGTCATTCAAGTTTTGCCACCTCTTTTGGTGAGGGATAAGCGTTTGAGTACGCCCTGAAGGGGCAGCAGTGCACCCTGCGTTTGATGGCCACATAGAGAAAGATCGGAAACATTGTTTTACGCCCTGAAGGGGCAGCAGAGCATAGCCCAGGGCAACGCCCTGGGTAAGTTGAAGTGGTCAATACGCCCCGTTGGGGCAAAAGCATCACTCCATATTTCGGATGAAACCATTTTTAGCCGGTTATGATGGTTAACTGGACGCCGGGCTCGACGACTGCATCACCGATTTGTCGTTGATGACCGTGCAAAGCATGCACACCCGCTGCTCAAACGACTCGCGGTCGATCGCTTTGTTCTTGAAGGCAGAGCGATAGTTGTAGATAGTGCGCGGAGTATAATAGAGCAAGGCGGCTATTTCCGAACTCTCCTTTACTCCCAAACGTATGAGGGCAAAAATACGCAGTTCCGTTGTCAGGGTATTCGGTTGTTTGATGACAATCTGCTCATCCTCTTTCAACAGCGTGTTGAATTCCGTGACAAACGAAGGATATAGATTTAGGAACGCCTCGTCGAATCGTTTCATGAAAGTGGCAGCATCCTCCTGGTTAACTCTCGACGAGGAAATATGGCTCAGAAGGTCATTGATTTGGTTTGCCTTGATTTTTCTTTGTACCATCATCTGGAATTTGGCTATTCTGTCGATGTATTTGGCACAAAGGTCAATATAAAGTTTGGCAAGCCCCTCTCGTTTTCGGTTGGTGTCGAGCAATTGTTCATTGGCACGGTTCAGCCTCTCGTTGGTTTCCTTCAGCAGATTGTTGCTGTTATGCAATTCTTGTCTTCTTTTCGACAACAGTTTATTCTGTCTGAAGAAGAAATACAACAGTATGAGCATGGTCACAACGAGCAGTGAAATACCCCATACAGCATATCTGAGGAATGTGTTTTGGGTAGTTACCATTTTGTGGTATGTTGAGACGATTACAGGCAGTTTCTGTGAAATCTCGAGTATTCTCAGGCGGTTGTTGTATGTTTTGGCATCGTCCATGGCGAAGTTGATATAAATCCTGGCCCTCTCGATGTTCTCGTCGTCTTGCTTGAAAAGGTGTGTGGCAAGATATTGAAGGGCAAGGT
>SFEK01000110.1 GCA_004557285.1 Bacteroidales bacterium
CCACAGACTCTGCAAAGGATTCTTCTTTCGTGAAAAGAATTACTTAAGCAGAAAACGCTTTTGTGGATAACTAATAAAAATATATTTTGTATCGTTTTTAAACGCTGCAAAAGTACCAATTAATTGCGGAAGACCATCAAAAAAGAAGAAGAAAAATAAAAAAATAACCGCCTATTTCTTGGTTAATTGAAATGTAGAAGGCAGTTTTTGCCACTTTCTGTTGACAGCGAATTTAAGGGTACTGCCATTTTTCTTCTTGAACGTATAGGTGCCATCGTTATTCATCTTGAGCACAGCAGTGAAATCCTCACTGCCATAGTCGTTGATCACCTCCAACTCGGCCGTACGGTCATTGACCATACGTGAATCAACAATCAACCATTTGGAACGGCATTGGGAAGAACCGATGTAACCTTCTACTTCGCCAAGCACATCCTGATCGGGCACTTGGACATTCTTGTCGTAAAGATTCAGGGTGATGTAGATTTTATACTCGTCATTGTGTATCGTGGTGTCAAACACACGGTCGGTTTGTGCCGATAAAACGGTAAAAAACAACACGAAAAGCGTTGTCAACAAGGTGCGATGAATGTGCATAATGGTAGAATTAATCGTTGAACAATCAATAAAGTTGGAGTGGCACTGCCTGTTGCCACTCCAACTGTTTTATACATTTACTTCACGCCAAGCTCTTCCAACAGGCGGTCGGCATGACCCCACTTGTCCATCAGATAGAGCATGTAGCGGAT
Source organism: Bacteroidales bacterium (assembly GCA_004557285.1). GTDB lineage: Bacteria > Bacteroidota > Bacteroidia > Bacteroidales > Bacteroidaceae > Prevotella. Next base: position 750 of record SFEK01000110.1, read on the forward strand.
GTCAACGCCGATACAGCGGGCCAGTTTGCTGTCGAAGAAGATATCGCTTGACAGACTGTCCCAGTTGCCGTCGAAAGCCAGACCGATGAGTTCGCCCTTGCCGTTGAAGATGGGCGAACCACTGTTACCTCCTGTAATGTCATTGGAAGTGAGGAAACAGAGCTGCATCTTGCCGGTGGTCTTGTCGAGATACTTGCCATAGTCGTTGGCCGACATGAGTTCCTTCATGATAGGCTCAGCGGCATAGTCAATCACCTTGTCGGCGGTGTTCATCTTGTTCACGATGCTTTGTGCATCAGTATAGTAACCCGAAGGCTCACCGTTCATGGTATAGCCACCAATCTGTCCGTAGCTCAAGCGCATGGTCATGTTGGCATCACTATAGTGGGGAAGTTCTTGTTCCATACGCAGGATGGCGGCACAGAGCAGACGCTCCTGCTCGGCAATGTCTTCAGCAATGGCACTGAGACGCTGACGGTGTGCAGAGACGAAATCCATCAGGTCTTTGCCCATCTGTACGCCGAGGTCGTTCTTGACATTCTTCTTGTTGACATACAATTTCTTGCCGTTTTGCATCAACACAGAGTTCTTGTACAGATAGTCGATATAAGCGGCATAATCGCCACCAAAACGCTCGTCAATGGTCTTATAGAATGAGGGAACACTCTCCTTATTGACATGTGCGCGATAATTCTTGAGCAAGGCAGCCATCACCTCCTTGTCGAGGGCCTCGTCCCATTCAGCGCTGTTGTCCTGGAACTCTACATATTGCTTGGCAGGCTTGTTCTTGGGGCCCTTGATAAATTTCTCATTATTGGCATTCATGGCACGGGTGAACAGCTCTGAGTTGCCACGGAAAGTCTCGAACCAATAATTGAACACCTTCATGAGGTCGAAACGCTGGTTGTAGAGTGACTCCATCTTGTCGAAATCGAGCTGTCCGTCCAGATATTTGGTGAAACGCTGCCAACGGCGAATCTGGTTCTCAAAGTCGCGCTTCTGCTTGATGATACCGATGGAATCGATACATTTGTTCATACCCATGGAGTTTTTCCAGTAGTTGGAGCTTTGGGCATACTTGGCATCATACTTGATGCGCACGGCCTGACTGGCACGCATGTGACGCTGCATGATGTCTTGCTTGATAGTGCGCACCTGCACACGTGTGGCATTGCCGGCATCACGCATCTCACGAATACCATAAGAAGAAAGATAGCGGCGGGTAGTGCCAGGGAAGCCCACGGTCATGGCGTAATCACCATCCTGATAGCCGTTCATGGACACGGATGCCCATACGGTGGGATGATAAGGCACATTGTTCTCAGAATATTCGGCGGGCTTGTTGGTCTTGGGGTCGGCATAGATGCGGAACACACTGTAGTCGCAGGTCTGGCGGGGCCACATCCAGTTGTCGGTCTCACCACCGAACTTACCCATTGACTTGGGAACGGTGAACACCAAGCGTACATCGGGGAAGAGCTGGTAGGTGGTAGCATAATACTTGTTACCTTCATAGAAAGCATCAATCTCCACATGCAGCGAATTGTCTTGTTTCTTGGCCTCTTCAGTCAGCACTGCAGCCAAAGAATCGATGAGCTCACCCTGTTTTTCGTATGACAACTTGCGCAGACCGAGAGCCAGCAGGCGGTCGGTGACATCGTCTTGTTTCACCATGAAACTGACATAGAGGTTCTCGTTGGGCAATTCCTCCTTGAAACTCTTGGCATAGAAACCGTCGCGCATGTAGTCGTGTTCAACGGTGGAATGGCTGCGGATGGCTTCAAAACCACAGTGGTGGTTGGTGAACACCAGACCGTCGGGTGAAACGCAGACTCCGGTACAGAAACCGCCAAACAATACTACCGAACGGCTAATGGCATTGTCGGCACCATAAATACTCTCTTGTGGAAGGCTGAAACCGTAGGCCTTCATCTGTTCGTACACCGCCTTGGGCAGGTTGTACATGGTCCACATACCTTCATCTGCCTTGGCAGGAAGAAGCGCAACGAGACCCATCAGGAATAACGCGATTTTTTTCATTTGTGTTTTTTGTTGATTAATGATATATTCATGTTTTTATTGAAATCCTTCTTGACAATATATGCGATGAAAAGGAATATAATGAGCGTATTCACCGCCAATGCCGCCCACAGGGGCAACAAGCGGTTGGAATAACCGATGCCTATATAGAGCACAGCGGCTAACGCCACATAAAGGACAATCTCTTTCAATGGATAGTTGATGGGGTATTTCTTCTGTCCCACTAAATACGAAATGGTCATGGCCGAGGCATAGCCCATAAATCCTGCCCAGGCACAGGCCATATACCCGTAACGGGGAACAAACAGCACATTGACGGTGATGAGCACCACACAGCCTATGCCCGAAAACCATGCACCCCAGATGGTCTTGTCGATGAGTTTGTACCAGAATGAGAGGTTGAAATATATGCCCATCATGATTTCGGCAGCCATGACAACGGGCACCACCTTCAGGCCCTCCCAATAGTCGCGACCGATGATGTATTTCAGCAGGTCGATGTAGGCCATCACCACAAGAAAGGCCAACAAGGTGAAGATGATGAAAAACTTCATGGCCTTGGCGTAGGTGTTGCGGCTGTCCTTGTCGTTGTTGTTGCCGAATACGAATGGTTCGTAGGCGTAACGGAAAGCTTGGGTAATCATGGCCATGATCATGGCTATCTTGCTGGCTGCACCATAAATGCCCAACTGACTATGGGCATCTGTTCCTTGATATATATAGGGGAAGAGTATCTTGTCTGCCGTCTGGTTCAATATGCCTGCCACGCCAAGCACCAGGATGGGCCAGCTATAGGAAAGCATACGACGCAGGAGGGCTTTGTCGAAATCAAATTTCACGGCGGTGATCTCTTTCAACAAGAAGAAGAGCAAAGCCACCGAACAGAACAGGTTGATGTAGAAGGCGTATCCGGCATCCACTAAACCACCATTTCCTGTCCATACTGGCAGAAGAAGGAAGAAGAAAAGGTTGAGCAGGATGGCCATCATGATGTTGGCCAATTTGAGAATGGCAAACTTCATGGGACGCTTCTTGTAGCGCAGGTAGGCAAAGGGAATACAGGCAAAGGCATCCACAGCCACCGTGACAGCCATGACCCAGATGTAAGAAGAGTGGTCGGCATAGCCCATGAACGATGAGATGGGCTGCAAGAAGAGCAACACTAAGAGCACGAAGAGCAACGAGGTGGAGGCCACCGAAATCATGGTGGTGGAATAGACCTTGTCGGGGTTTTCTCCCTCTTTGTTGACATAGCGGAAAAAGGTGGTTTCCATACCGTAGGTGAGTATCACCATGAGCAATGCGGTATAGGCATAAACATTGGTGATGACTCCATAGCCACCACTGGCCGCCGACAGTTTGGCGGTGTATAACGGCACCAACAGGTAGTTGAGAAACCTGCCCACAATGCTGCTCAATCCATAGATTGCGGTGTCTTTGACTACTGACTTGAGATTTGCCATGTTCTATTGTATGGTATTGTCGTGTATTATTGTCGTGTTAAAATGCTATTCATTCATCCCATTTCATCGTTGCCCTGAGCATGTCAGAAGAACAGGTAGCAGATGGCTATGGCGGCTATGACACCTGCCAGGTCGGCGAGCAGGCCGCAAGTGACGGCATGACGGGTATGGCGTATGCCTACACTGCCGAAATATACGGCAATGATATAAAAGGTGGTGTCGGTGGAACCTTGGAACACACAACTGAGACGACCGATAAACGAGTCGGCTCCATAGGTGGTCATGGCATCGACCATCATGCCGCGCGCCCCACTGCCCGAAAGGGGTTTCATCAATGCGGTGGGCAAGGCACCGACAAAATCGGTATCTCCTCCCAAGGCGGCCACCATATACTTCACGCCATCGATCAACATATCCATGGCACCTGAGGCCCTGAACACGCCAATGGCAACGAGTATAGCCACCAAATAGGGTATGATACGAACCGCTGTGGAAAATCCATCTTTGGCACCCTCTATAAAAGCATCATAGACATTCACCCGCTTGCGGGCGGCGGCCAGAATGAAACCCACGATGATGGTCATCAGCAGGATATTGGCCACGAGCGTGCTGACGGTATTCATCGATTCTTTGTCCATCTGGCTGAACCCCCAGATGATGGCTGCCACCAAGGCACAGATGCCTCCGAGGGTAAGCAGCATGACACGGTTGAGCAGATTGATGCGCTGGTATATGCCGGTAACAATGATTCCTGTCAAGGTGGAGAAAAAAGTGGCCAGAAGAATGGGTACAAAAATATCCGTGGGCTGCGCCGCACCCATCTGCGCACGATACACCATGATGGAAACGGGTATCAGCGTCAACCCCGAGGTGTTGAGCACCAGGAACATGATCATGGGATTGGTGGCGGTGTCTTTCTTGTCGTTTAGTGTCTGCATCTGTTCCATGGCTTTCAATCCCAACGGTGTGGCAGCATTGTCAAGCCCCAACATGTTGGCAGCGACATTCATGAAGATGCTGCCGGTAACGGGATGACCTTTGGGTATATCTGGAAACAGTTTGACAAACACCGGACTCAGCAGCCGCGACAAGGCATTCACTGCCCCACCCTTTTCGCCCACACGCATGATACCGAGCCAAAGGGTAAGCACACCGGTAAGCCCCAACGAAATCTCAAACGCTGTCTTCGACGACGAGAATGTTGAGTTCATCATTTCGGGAAACGCTTCTACATCGCCCCAAAACACCAGTTTGCAGATGGCAATGACAAATGCCACTACAAAGAATGCAATCCAAATATAGTTGAGTACCATACAAGATGCAAAAATAATCTTTTTCTTTGTCTTGACAAAAATGTTAAGGCATTTTTTGAAAAAATACGGTTCACTCGCTCATTCTCGTTCAAAAACTGTTCAGAAAACGGGTGTTTTCAGCTGCTTTTCGTTCACTCCTGTTCACGCTCGTTCAAAGGTGCTTTGGTCGTACGGGCAAGCATCCTTTGGTCGTACGAGCATAGCACCTTACACCGTACGACCATAGACCCTTTGAACGTACGACCACAGACCCTTTGAACGTACGACCATAAAAAATCCTGCAAGACTCACGCCCTGCAGGATCCACAATTATGAAATTACAAGTATAAACGGGTGATGAGACCCATTCTTTCTTATTTTGCTACTGTCACAGCCACACGGTTCAGTTCGTTGACAGGATAGATGTCGCTTGTGGCGCCACCAGCCTTGGTGCTGATGCGGTTGGCAGCAATCTTGTAGTTTTCAATCAGATAATCAGCAACAGCCTTGGCACGGGCCTCCGACAGACGCTGGTTGGCCTCAGGGTTACCCTCAGGTGAGGCATAGCCTGTAATCTCTACCGTAGCAGAAGGATTGGCCTTCATGTAGTCGGCAATCGACTTCACGTTGCCCAGCTGATCCTTGGCGATGTTGCTCTTAGCCACCTGGAAGAAGATGTTGGGAAGAACAGTACGCTTTTCAACGACAGTCTTCACCACTTCCTTCACCTCAGGTTTGCGGTTTTTCAAAGCCTCGTTCTCGGCACGAAGTGCGTTGATGCGGTCGTTGAGGGCCTTGATTTCTGCGCTGTTGTCAACCTTTTCCTTCACTACCTTGGTCTTGGAATCGGGGAATACGAGAGACACACCGGCCAGGATGGAGGTGTACCAGTCGTGTGAGCCTTGGAGCAGACGACCGTTGAACTGGTCGTTGGTGTTGTCTGCACGATACTCAATGTTGAACGCAAGGTTGCGGGCAACACGCCAGTCGAGCTGTGCACCAAGGCGGAAGTTCGGAGAGAACTTGCTGCTGTTGGTGGTGGCCATGCCCGACCAGTTGAGTCCTACACCTGCGATGCCATAGAGGTTCAAGGCGCGTGGCTTCTTGCAGAACACATTCAGCACGTTGAGCATAGCGTCGAAAGAACCAGTGGCATACTTGAAGCTCTTCTTCTCGCCAGTATAGGCGTCATATACCTTAGAGTTGCAACCCTCGATACCGATACGGGTAGAAACCAAAGGAGTGACATTACGTCCGATATTAAGGCTGAAAACAGGAGAGGTGAGATGTCCCATTCCCGGTGTGTTAGGGAGCTGGATGCCTCCCTGGAAGTTGACAAACCAACTGGGTGAGAATGTGCATCCACCACAGCAAGACTTGTTTTCCTTATCGCAACATTGTGCGTTTGCTGACATGGCTGTAAATAGAGCTGTCAATGCAATAACAAATATTTTTTTCATCGTTGA